>JAEWEJ010000141.1 GCA_023389455.1 Actinomycetes bacterium
ACGGACTGCTCGATCCGCTCCTGCTCCGCCGGCACGTGCCGGCCGGGCGGCCGGCGAATACACGGCAGTCACCGCAGCCCGTGGGAGCCGCGACCTCGTCCCTCGCGGCAGGGCCCCGTCAGGGGTCCGGCCCACGGGCTGTTCCCTGCCCTTGTGCGTCCTGCGGCCGGCAGGGCAGTTGTACGCCAACGCCGCCGTGCGCAGCAGGGCGTACCGGTTCTGCGGCACCGGGGCCCGCGTCGCCTGCAGCAGCGAATCAGGCTCGAGAAGCACCACGGCCCGCGAACCCCGCAGCGCCTCGACGATCTCCACCGTCCAGGCCATGTACCCGCTGGTGGGGTACCCGCCGGCCGAGTGCGACCCGTCGTCACGGTTCGGCACCGCGTACGGCACCAACACCGGTGTCTGCCGGACGGCCTGCGCCTGTTCGACGTACGCGGCCACCGCGGCGCCCACACGGCCCGTGGGGGTGCCGGTGTCCGTCAGCCAGCGCGCCGCACCACCCTGAGCTGCCTTCGACAGCAGCCGGGCGTCACCCAGGCGCCCCTCCGTGAGCGCCTTGCGCGCGGCGACGCCGGCAGGGGTGTCGGGGGAGACGAACGGCGCTGCGGTAGCCAGGTAGCTCATGCCCGAGACGATCGACTTCGGTACTGGGAGGCGCGCAGCGAGCTACCCGCCCGTGTACTCCTGCGGGGGGCCGTCCCAGTTCGGAAGTGGCATGCAGCGGTCCCCATGCAAGAAGCTGGGGGCCTGGCCCGGTGGGCACTGCACGGGCGCCGACGACCGCGACGGGCTCTGAGGCGGGGCGGCGGGCGAAGTGCCGCCGCATGAGATGTAGTCGCCGTTCGGCTGCTGCCCGCACGTCCAGCCACCGTCACCGGAGGGAGGTGGCGCCGCCGAGCCGCCTCCGCCAGCGGTGGCGCGACCGCCACTCGTCGAGCCGCCCGACGCGCCGCCGCTCGACGTCGCAGTGCCTGAGCTACCACTGGCCCGGGACCCGTTGGTCGAACGACCAGCGTCACCACTTCGGGTCCCGCGAGAGTTCTGCGCCGCTGCCTGCTCAGCGGCAGCCTGCTCGGCCGCGACGCGCGCAGCCTCGGCCTCCGCGGCCAGGCGTGCCGCTTCGGCCTGTGCGGCGTCGTACGTGGCAGCTTGCTCGTCAGCGGTCGCAGTCGCCTTCTTCACAGCTTGCTCGCCGGCCTTTATCGCGGCCTCGTCCCGGTCCGCGATGGCCTGCTGCAGTGCGGCCAGGTCGGCGGTGTACGCGGTGCGCAGCGCCTCGTCGAGCTTCCCGGTGACCTCCGCAAGGTGAGCCTCCGCGCCCTGGGCGGTGGCGGTGGCCTTCTCGACCGCTGCATCGATGCGCGCCTTGCGCGCCAGCAGGGCGTCGGCCAGGCGCTCCTCAGCCGCCTTGAGGTCAGCGGCCTGAGCGGCAGCGCGCGCGTTAATGCGGTCGACCGTGACGGCGTATCCCGTGCCGGCGGTGCCGCCACCGATGAGGGTGGCGGTCAGTGCAATAACCAGGAGTCGCCGGGGAGTCGTGGTGCGTAGATCCATGGCCAACATGCTGCCTGCCGTGCAGCGCCCGAGGGTGCTAAATGGCCACCGTCGTGCATCTGCCAGGCAGGTTTCACCCGAGACTGGGGGCGGTTCGAGGGGGTATGACTGGCCCTCAGGATTACACGCTGGCGCATCCGCGTTTCTGCGCTAGCAGAAACGAACGAACATTGAGCCAATCGGGTGGCGACTGGTCGTAAACGTCCGACCGAGAACAGCTCGGCTCGTAGGGTTCTTCTGCTCGTAGCCAGACCGCACCCACCAGGAGCTGTAATGCGTACTCGTCGGATCGTCACCGCAACGGCCCTCACGGCCCTCACTGTCGCCGGCGTGGCTGCGTGCGGAACCCAGTCGCTCAAGGACTACGCCCAGGGCACGTGGAGCTGCAGCTACATCGACCACTCGGAAGGCGGGACGGCCGAGTCGTTCACCTTCAAGGTGGGCGACGGGACATGGGTGGTCACCGAGAGCAGCTGGAACTACATGGACACCGAGGAGGGCACCAGCGGGACGTGGACCCTCGGCCCCGGCGGGGCGACCATCACCAACGACGACGGCGACGAGTACTCGGGCGCCATGGGGTACCCGGAGGACGCCACCGACGGCACCAGCGACCTGGACTGGGACGACCGTCCGATGACGCTAACAATCGCAGGCAAGAAGGTCACGATCGATTACAGCGAGACGTACGGGCGCATGACCACGACCTGCACCAAGGCCTGATACCGCCATGAACATCGTGTACGCCACCCGCAGGCCCGACTGCGCCCGGTACGGCTGCGTCGAAAGGGCACTGAAGGCCGCTTCCATCTGCCGGACGTCCCTCACCTTGACGGGCACCTTGGTCAGGCATCCTCCCAAGGCCGTCGTGTGCGAGCACGGAATCTACTGGGCCCGCTATGGCACTAAACTCTACTGGGGTGCCATCAACCCGTGGTTCAAGCCCCGAACGTACCTGCGTGCCCGGCGGTATTTGCGGGGGTACGAATCCGGCAAGGACGTCGTCCTGTCCCGGATCTGGTGAGGGCGCTGCGGACCCAAGAAGCCCGGCTCGTCTACTCGACGAGCCGGGCTTCTTTCTGCCCTCGTCAGCGGCCCACCTGGACCGGGTCACTACTGCTCGGGAGGTGCCACCGGCTCGGCGTTCTTCCGGGCGCGCCGCGCCTCGTTGGCGGCGAACCCGGTGGCGGCGTTCGCGTACAAGCTCATCAGCGCCACCCACAGCACAGAGTCCTTCAGCCACAGCAGCGTCGGCACCGTCGCCACGATCCAGAACCACCCGGTCAGCAGGTAGCGGTTCTCCCGCAGCCACTCGAAGCGCACCCGACACCTCCGTTTCTGCTACCGCAGGAATGGCGTCGGGCGGGGCGCGCCGACGAACTACACCATCGACCCGCGCCGGGATGACACTCTGAGGCCCGTGAGCCTCAATGACGACATGTGCGCCTCCGTGCGAGCCTCGATGTCCGACCATGGCGTGTCGATGAGCGCGGTGGCCCGACATCTAGACCGCAGCTTGAACTACGTCTCGGGCAGACTCACCGGGAAGCACGCGCTGTCCATGGACATCATCGAGGCGGCGGCAGCCGTTGCTCACGTCGGCGAAGTCGCGTTCATGGCCAATGAGGTCATAATCCGATGACTGCGTCATCGACACATCGTACCGGGCAAAGCTGCGAGCGCAGCACCCGCGTTATCGAAAATCCTTCCGAGGCTCATCGCAAGAAGCGACCTCCTGCGCGAGTGCGAGGTGCAGCTCGCCGACGACGGTGAACCGCGACGGTGCACCCGTGGGACGCGGGTCGGGTCGTCAAGCTCTTCCGGGCCGGGTACGGGCGCGACACGGTCGAGGCGGAGTACGCGCTCGCCGCGGCCGTCCGTGGCCACGACCTGCCCACCCCCGTCGCGCACGGTGTGGTCGGGCACGGCCCACGGTGGGGCATCGTCTACGACCGCGTCGACGGTGAGAGCCTCGAGTCCTGGACCCTGCGCACGGGCGACGTCCACCGCTGCGCCGGCGTCCTCGCGGACGCGCACCGCGCGCTCACCGCCTGCCGCGCGGCGCCCGGCGTGCCCTGGTGGAAGGACGTCCTGCGGGCGCACGTCCTCGCCGCGGACGGCCTGTCGGACGTCGAGCAGGGGTCGGCGCTGGCCGCGCTCGACGCCCTCGAGGACGGACCGTGGCTCTGCCACGGCGACCTGCACCCGGGCAACGTGCTCCTGGCACCCACCAGTCCGCGGGTCGTCGACCTGTCGAACCTGTGCCGCGGGCCCGCGCTGTACGACGTCGCACGGACCGTCCACCTGGTCCAGGGGACACCGGTGCCGCAGGGTGCGGCCGACCCGCAGGTGCTGCGCACCCTCAAGGACGAGGTCGCGGACGCGTTCCTGCAGGCGGTGGGCGTCACCCGCGCGGCCGTCGAGCCGTACCTGGCGGTGGTCCGCGCCGCGCGGGTGGGCGAGTGCCCCGACGAGGTGCGCGCCGGCGGGACCGTCGGCGACGCGGCGCGTCCGGGGGCCGTCGGCGGGTGAGAGGCTGGGGGCGTGGCACTCAAGTCCCCCGCAGAGATCGAGCAGATGCGCCCCGCCGGGCGGTTCGTGGCCGACGTCCTGACGTCGTTGCGCGAGTTCGCCCGGGTCGGCATGACGACGAACGACCTGGACGCCCACGCCCGCGAGATGATCGCGAAGGCCGGCGCGCACTCCGTCTACCTGGGGTACCACCCGAGCTTCGGGGCGATGCCGTACCCGGGCGTCCTGTGCACGTCGGTCAACGCCGACGCGCTGCACGGCCTGCCGTCGGAGCGGGTGCTGCAGGACGGCGACGTGCTGAGCATCGACTTCGCGTGCCAGGTCGAGGGCTGGGTGGCCGACTCGGCGCTGACCTTCCAGCTCGGCACGCAGACCCCCGAGGCGCAGCGCCTCATCGCGGCGACCGAGCAGGCGCTGGCCGCCGGCATCGCCGCCGCCCAGCCGAACGCGCGCATGGGCGACGTCTCGGCGGCGATCGGCCGCATCGCGCGCCAGGGTGGGTACGGGCTCAACACCGACTTCGGCGGCCACGGCGTGGGCCGCACCATGCACGAGGACCCGCACGTGCCGAACGACGGCCGGCCCGGCAGCGGTGGCCGCCTCAAGCCCGGCCTCGTCATCGCGATCGAGCCCTGGTTCATGGCCGGGGGCAGCGACTACGTGGTCGACGACGACGGCTGGACCATCCGCAGCGCGGACGGGTCGCTCGCGGCCCACGCGGAGCACACGGTCGCGATCACCAAGCGCGGCCCGGTGGTCCTCACGGCCCGCGACTGACGTCCGCGACGGGGTGCTGCCGGGTCGCGGCGGCCACCTTCATGGTGCGCCGGGTCGGGTGGGCGGTTCGGCCCCGCACCGAGGGCGTCTGGGCCATGATCGGCGCATGAGCGGACCTGAGGGCGTGCCCGTGGCGCGGCCCGTCGACGCGAGCGCGTACGTGGACAGCCCTGCCGAGGAGGGGGACGACGGGGTCGTCCACCGCGTGGTGCGGGCCGTGATGGTCGCCGTGCTCGTCGCGGCCGTCGTGCTGACGGACCTCGGCCCGATGGTGTTCGCGGGAGGTGCTGTGGCCGGGGCGATCGGCACCGTCCGCACCCGTCGCGGCGGCACGGGGTGGTGGACCGTCCTCATGGTCGCGCTGTGGGTGCTGACCGTCCCGCTGTTCCTCCTGCTGACGTCCGTCGCCGACGGTCTGACGCCGGGCGCACTCACCCTCCAGATGGTCGCCGGGGCGCTGCTCGGGGCCGTGATCGCCGCGCTGGTCGAGCCCGTCAGCCGGATGGTACGACGTCGTCGGGGAGCGCCGACGGCGGTGTGACGCCCACGGGTTCGACGAGCACGAGCGGGTCCGCGTCCAGGTCGAGCACGCGCGACCGCGCCGGCGGCGTCAGGGCCGTCTCGAACCGCACGGTGGCCTCGCGGCCGCGCACGTGCACCACCCAGCCGCGTCCGAGGGTCGCGTGCTCCACGTCCAGCCCGGGCCGGGCGTTCGACTCCTCCAGCGGGCGGCCCACCGCGGAGCCGCCGAGCGGGCGGCCGACGACGGCCTTCTCCGCGCCGACCAGGCGCGCGTCGTCCGCCACGAGCCCGGCGACGACGCCGTCCACGCCGGGCGCGGTGGATCCGTCGGGGAGGGTCGGGCCGGCGTCGCCGTCCCGCACGGCGTCGTCGCCTCGTACGGCGTCGTCGTCCCGTACGGCGTCGTCCCCTCGCGGGCCGGCGTCGTCCCCTCGCGGGCCGGCGTCTGCCTCGTCTCGCGGGCCGGTGGGTTCGTCGTCCGGCGCGGTCACGTCGTCGCCGGCCGCGGGAGGTCCGACGTCCGCCACGGCCAGCCGCCCGCCCACGTGGTCGTGCTCGCCGACGACCGCCCGCCGGGGGGCGTCGAACAGGTGCGCGTCGAGGTCCAGGGCCAGCTGGGCGTGCGACGACAGCGCGTGGAACGCGACCCCCAGCAGCCGCACCGGCTCCACGACGCCGGCCGCGAGCACCGCGCGCCGGGCGGCGTCGCGCAGCTCGGACGCCGACGCCGTCGGGTGCGGGAACGTCACGGAGCGCGTGACGGTCGAGAAGTCGGCGTAGCGGACCTTCGCGACGACCGTCCGCGCGGCTCCGCCGTGCCGCTCGAGTCGTTGCAGCGCCTCGTCCACGACGTCGTCGACGGCCGACAGCACGAGGTCCTTGCCGCGCAGGTCCGTCGCGAACGTGCGCTCGGCCCCCGCGGACTTCCGCTCCGTCGTGGTGACGACCGGCCGGTCGTCGAGCCCGCGGGACATCAGGTACAGGCCCGTGCCGTGCGCCTCGCCCAGCGTCATCGTCAGGGTGTCCAGTGGCTGGCGCCGCAGGTCCGCCACCGTCCGCACCCCGAGGCGTTCGAGTGCGCCCTGCGTCGCGGGACCCACACCGGGCACCGTCCGCACGTCCAGCGGCAGCAGCACGTCGTCCTCGTCCTCGGGCCGCACCACCACGACCCCGCCGGGCTTGCGCAGGTCGGACGCGATCTTCGCGACGAGCTTGGACCGGCCGATGCCGACGGACACGGTCAGGCCGGTGAGCTCCGTGACGCGGGCCTGGACGCGCGCGGCGACGTCCTCCGGCTCCCCGACGTCCTCGGGCGCGAGGGCGAGGTCCGCGAAGGCCTCGTCGATCGACAGCGGCTCGACCGCCGGGGTGAGGTCCCGCAGCACGCTCATGATGACCTGCGAGTACGCGGCGTAGGCGGCGAACCGGGGGGTCAGCACCGCCGCGCCGGGGCTCAGGCGCCGCGCCCGGGACATGGGCATCGCCGAGCGCGCACCGTGCCGCCGCGCCTCGTACGACGCGGTCGAGACGACCCCGCGTCCCCCGATCCCGCCGACCAGCACCGGCTTGCCCCGCAGCGACGGCTTGTCGCGCTGCTCGACGGCCGCGAAGAACGCGTCGGCGTCCAGGTGCAGCACGGTGGCGGCGTCGCGCATGCGCACGGCGGCCACGAGGCGCTGGGCGCGGTCGGCTGCGGGATCCACCCCACCATCCTGCGACGACGAGCGGCGTCCGCGGGCCACCGGACCTCGCTCGCACGGCCGTCGCGAGCCCCCGACCACGGCCGACGGCTCCGCGTGAGGCTCGTCACGCGGGGTTGTCACGGTCGACCACGCGGCTGCGAGGATGGCGACGTGAGCCGTCCCTACCGCGTGATGACCGTCTGCACCGGCAACATCTGCCGCTCCCCGATGGCGGAGGTCGTGCTGCGGGAGCGGCTCGCGGCGGCCGGCCTCGGCGACGAGGTCCAGGTCGACTCCACGGGCATCAGCGACGAGGAGCACGGCAACCCCGTGGACTGGCGGGCGCGCGCGGTCCTGCGCCGCCACGGCTACGCGACGGGCGACGGCCACCGCGCCCGGCAGGTCCGCCCCGCCGACCTCGGGGAGCGCGACCTCGTCCTGCCGATGACGGCCGCGCACGCCCGCGCCCTGCGCCGGCTCGCCGGCGGCGACCCGGCGCTGACCGCCCGCGTGCGCATGCTCCGCACGTTCGACCCCGACGCCCCGGCGGAGCCCGGCCAGCCGGAGCACGTCCTCGACGTCGACGACCCCTGGTACGGCCCGGAGGAGGGCTTCGAGACGACGCTCGCGGAGATCGAGGCCGCGGCCGACGGCATCGTCGACCACGTCCGCGAGGCGCTCGCGTACCGGCGGAGCCAGGAGTCCGACGCCTCCTGAGCGGGATCGTCCGCTCCTGGTCCGCACCGGACGAGAGGCACCGACGCGTGCGGCCACCTCGGCCTCGACCGATCCCACCCCTCTGGTCCGGTTGGGTGACAAGTGCACCGTTCGTCCCCGGTGTCGACCGTTGGCGGCCTAGGTTCCGAGCACCCACGCGCGGCACCACGCGCGCCGGACGTGCCTGAGACCTCCTGGAGCTGCCGTGCGCCCCGTCCCTCGTCTCGCCACCGTTCTCGCGACCGCGGCGTCCCTCGTCCTCGCGGGGCTCCCCGCGTACGCCGACGACGCGCCGACGCAGGGGGAGGCGCCGCCTCCGGCTGCGCGGCGCGCTCAGGACGGCGGCGCGGCCAGGACCGCCGTGGGGCAGACCACGACGTACACCGACGACGCCGGCCGCACGGTGTTCCGCGTCGACGACGGCTTCGACCTCGACCAGTACCTCTACCGCGGCCCGCTCACGTTCTCGTTCGACATCGACAAGAACTACGGACCGGTCGACGAGCACGGGCATCCCGCGCCGGGGAACCGGCTCTACGGCAAGTCGATGCTCCTCACCCTGCGGGCCTGGGACGTCGACGAGCTGCAGGGCGAGGTCGACGACGTGCGCTTCAACGGGAACCTGCTCGTGCCCGGTCAGCTCAGCGGCGCGAACAACCAGTGGGCGACCGACACGTTCGACGTCTGGGCGAGCTGGCTGCGCCTGCCGACACCCGACAACCCGCGCGGGACGAACACCGTCCAGATCGACGTCGACCGGAACAACGGCGGCTGGGCGGTCGAGATCGACTGGGCGGAACTGCGTCCTCTCGTGAGCCACGACGACGTGCGGCCCGTCGTGCTCGCCCACGGCATCACCGACTACGGGCAGGGTGGTCCACGGAGCGGGATGTGGCGTTTCGACGACTTCCTGCAGGACGAGGTGCCCGGTCTGCGTGGGCGCACCGCCTCGCCGCCGATGACGTCGAACGGCTCCATCTCCGCGAACGCCGCGATCCTCGCGGACGCGGTCGACGACCTCGTCGTCGGGGAGTCGACCGACCAGGTCGACATCATCGGGCACTCGATGGGCGGGCTGGACGCTCGTCAGTACGCGTTCGACAACCCGGGACGTGTCCGCAACCTCGTCATGGTCGGGACCCCGAACGGAGGCTCCGAGCTGGCTGTCGCCCTGTGTGCGCTGCGGCTGCAGAAGAAGCTCCCCACCGCGGTGGTGCCCTGGCTCCTGCGTGACGTGGCGCCCGAGTTCGGTGAGTGCAACGGCCCGGAGGACGGGCTGTACCAGCTCATGCCGACGTACGTCCGGAACGTCTTCAACCGGCAGGTGCCGGACCGGCCGACGGTGGACTACCGCACGATCGCGGGTCGCAAGGGCGGCGTGGGAAGCGTCATCACCGACGGGATCGGGCTCGGGATCGTCGGGGAGGACGACGGCACGGTGTCGACGGCGAGCGTGCGGTGGCTGTCGGCGACCAACGCCGATCACCCGGGGTTCCACTACGCCATGTACCCGACGGTCGACCGTGACCACATGGGCCTCATCCGCCTGGGCGAGGACGGCGCGGCACCGCTGTCGTTCGCGATGGCGGCGTGCCAGGTCGGCTACAACGCCGCGGACTTCTGCCCGTTGCCCGGCGGGCTCGACGGCACGGAGAGCGCGCAGGACGTGATGTCGGCACGGACGGCGGCTGTCGAGCAGGCGCCGACGGCGCAGGTCGGCGTGGGGCCGGCTGCGGTCGTGGCGCCCGGCGGGGCCGTCGACCTCGCGGTGGACGTCGCGGACGGGGAAGAGGGCGGGCTGATCGTCTTCGCCGATCCCGGTCTGGACGTGGAGCTCGACGTCGCCGAGCTCGTCGACTCCGAGGTCCTCGGGGTCGCGGCACGCGGCGCGACCTTCACGGGTCCGGCGACCCTGCGGGCGCACAACCACTCGGGCGAGCCCTTGCAGGTGGCATCCCTGCTGACGCTTGCGTCGACGCGGGCGCTCGAAGTGACCGTGCCTACTCTCGTCGGGCCGGGCGAGGGGGTGCGGATCGAGGCCACGATGACCGGCGCCGCACCCGATGACGTCGTGCAGTACGTCGTCACGGACCAGGACGGCGACACGGTCGCCCGAGGTGAGCTGACGCCGGAGGGGGAAGGCTCCTGGGCGGGGCAGGTCACGCCGCCCGGGCCCGGCGCGTACGCCGTCATGACCTCGACGGTCGATGACCGTGTGCGCACCGCGGTGGCGGGATTCTCGGTGTCGGCAGGTGGCGGCTTCGTCGGGGGCTTCGAGGAGTCGGTCACCGACGAGGACGGCGACGGCCTCATCGACGCGCTCGTGCTCGATGTGCCGGTCGAGGTGGCCGACGCCGGGACCTACCGGCTCGCGGCGCAGGTCGTGGACGCCGACGGACGGGTCGTCGCGACGGCCGGGCAGGTCGCGACCCTCTCCGAGGGCGCCGGGGTCGTCGTCCTCGAGATGGACGGACGCCAGATCCACGAACGCGGCCTCCCCGGACCGTGGCGGCTCGTGGACGCGACGCTGTCGGACGGGTCGATGAACCTCGTGGACATCGCGGACCTGGGCGCGGTGAGGCACGACGACCCGGCGCGGTACGAGCACGACGCCTTGCGGGTGAGTGACCTGCGGGAGCGGGTCGAGGACCCGGACGGCGACGGCCTCATCGACGCCCTCGTCATCCAGGCGGACGCGCACTCGGCACACGCCGGGTGGCATGCCCTCAACGGCAAGCTCGTCGCGGGTGACGGCACCGAGGTGGGGCGGGCGAGTACCACGGTGCGACTGGCCGAGGGGCGGACCACGGTCGAGCTCCGGTTCGACGGCGGCACGATCGGGGCGGCCGGGAAGGACGGCCCGTTCGTCCTGCGTGACCTGACGCTCTACCCCGACGCCGGACCGCACGCCGGAGTGGCGCTGGTCGACAGCTACCGCACGGACGCCTACCGGAGCGAGCAGTTCCCCGGAGGAAGGGCCGGTGACACGCCACCCGTTGCTGCGGTCCGGGTCGTCGCGGTCGACGGCACCCGGGTCGAGCTCGACGCAGGAGCCTCGTCGGACGATCGTGGCATCGTGTCGATGACGTGGGACCTGGGGGACGGGGCCACGGCATCCGGCGCGACCGTGAGCCACCAGTACGCCTCGGCAGGCACCTATCTCGTGACCGTCACGGTCACGGACACCGGCGGCCAGACGTCCACGGCCACGGTGCCCGTCGTGGCGACGACGCCGCGGTGCGAGGGCCTCGAGGCGACGATCGTCGGTGACGGCCGGGCGGTGATCACCGGTACGGCCGGCGACGACGTCATCGTCGGAACCGCTGCCGACGAGCGGATCGACGGTGGGCTGGGCGACGACGTCATCTGCGGGGGAGGGGGGGACGACACACTCCTCGGGGCCAACGGCAGGGACCGGTTGGTCGGCGGTGACGGTGACGACACGCTGGACGGCGGCGACGGTGACGACGTCCTCGTCGGCGGCGACGGTCACGACAGCCTCCGGGGCGCGAACGGCGCCGACCGGCTCGACGGCGGCAGCGGCGCCGACCGGCTGGAGGGTGGTGACGGTGACGACGCCCTGGACGGCGGCGACGGTGACGACGCCCTCGTCGGGGCCAACGGTGCGGACACCCTGGTGGGTGGTGACGGTGACGACGTCCTCGACGGCGGCGACGGTCACGACCGGATCCTCGGGGGCGCGGGCGCGGACGTCATCAGCGGAGCGAACGGGAACGACGTCGTGGACGCGGGCGACGGTGACGACACCGTGAAGGGAGGGGAGGGCACCGACACGATCGACGCGGGTGACGGCGACGACCGGGTCCTGGCCGGTGGAGGAGACGACACGGTCCGTGGAGGTGCCGGTGACGACCACGTCGAGGGAGGTGAGGGCAACGACGTCCTCTACGGTGATGAAGGTGATGACACGCTGCTCGGTGGAGGCGGGGACGACACTCTCGACGGTGGGCCCGGACGTGACCGGCTCGACGGTGGGAACGGTCGGAACACCCTCCGCGACGACGACTAGGTGAGCACCGTCGGGCGGGTCGCCCTGACGGCCGCGCTGGCGATCGGCCTCGGGGCCACAGGTGCCGCCGGTGCCGCTGCGCTCCACTGGTACGTCGTGCAGCCGAGCGACGGCGAGCTCCTCGCCGCCGCGCAGCACGTGGACGTCGCAGGTCTCGCCCCGAGCGAACCTCTCGTGGTGAGCGGCGCGTGGGCGCCGTCGTTCGACCGCGGCATGGTGGCGTGGAGCACCCGGTCCGAAGGCGCGCGTGCGGTGTCCGACGTCGTCGCCGACCTCGCGGCCGACGGCTGGGCGGTCGAGCGGACGTCGGAGCGCCGCGCCTGGCTGTCCGCCACGCGGGACGGGCTCCGGCTCGACGCCTGGCTCGACCACGAGGGTGGGGACACCCGGGCGAGCGTCAGCCTCGTCCGTGGCGAGGCCGTGCCCTCCCTCGCGGCGACCGTCGGTGTCGCGGCAAGCGCGGGCGTGCTCGCCGGCGTCGCGCTGGGCCCGGCCGTGCGGCGCCCGTCCCGTGGCCCGACCGGTGGAGACTGACCCCATGAAGGTCGCCGCCCGCGCGCACGTGCCCCCGTTCGCCGTCATGGAGATCCTGGCCGCCGCCAACGCGCGCCGCGCCGCGGGCGAGCACGTGCTCAACCTGTGCGCCGGTGAGCCGTCCACGGGCGCGTCGGACGTCGTGCGGCAGCGGGCGGTCGAGCTGCTGACGTCCGGCGACCTCGGGTACACCGAGTCGCTCGGCGCGCCGGGCCTGCGGGCGGCGATCGCCGCGCACTATGGCGACACGTACGGCGTCGAGGTGGACCCGGCGCGCGTCGCGGTGACCACCGGGTCGTCCGGCGGGTTCATGCTCGCGTTCCTCGCGGCGTTCGACGTCGGCGACCGCGTCGCGCTGGCCCGCCCCGGGTACCCGGCGTACGCGAACATCCTCACGGCGCTGGGCTGCGAGGTCGTGGACCTCCCGTGCGGCCCCGAGCAGCGCTACCAGCCGACCGTCGCCCAGCTCGAGGCGCTGGACCGGCCCGTCGACGGCCTGGTCGTCGCCTCACCGGCGAACCCGACCGGGACCATGATCGAGCCGGCCGAGCTCACCGCCCTGGCGGCGTGGTGCGGCGAGCACGGCGTGCGCCTGGTCAGCGACGAGATCTACCACGGCATCACCTACCCGGACGCGTCGGGTGCCACCCCCGCCACGGCGACGGCCGCGCAGTTCCTCGGCACGGGCGCCGTCGTCGTCAACTCGTTCTCCAAGTACTGGGCGATGACCGGCTGGCGGCTGGGCTGGCTGGTCCTGCCCGACGACCTGGTGGCGCCCGTCGACGCGCTCGCGGGCAACGTCGCGCTGTGCCCGCCGGCCCTCGCGCAGCACGCGGGCGTCGCGGCGTTCAGCCCCGACGGCATGGCTGCCGCGCGGGCCAACGTCGAGCGGTACGCGGACTCCCGCCGGCTGCTGCTCGACCGCCTGCCGGACCTGGGCTGGGACCCCGTGGCCCCCGCGGACGGCGCGTTCTACCTGTACGGCGACGTGTCCGCGACGGGCCTCGACGCGGTCACCTACTGCGCGCGCCTGCTCGACGAGGCCGGGGTCGCGATCACCCCGGGCAGCGACTTCGACCCCGTCGGCGGCCGGAGCTGGGTGCGCCTGTCGTTCGCGTCGTCGCCGCAGGTGGTGGCCGAGGCGGCCGACCGGGTGGTGCCCTGGCAGCGCGGGCTCTGACGGCGGGGACCGGCCGTCGGGCACCGGACGGTCCTACCGGCGGTCCCGGGCCGGCCCCTCGCTGCCCGCCGGGTACTCCTCCAGCGGCACGGCGCCCTGCGCCCACGCGGCCAGGATCGGCTCGACGATGCGCCAGCCCTCCTCCGCCTCGACGGCGCGCGCCGACAGGCGCGTGTCACCGTCGATGACGGCCAGCAGCAGCTGCCCGTACGGCGTCGGGGCCTGGCGCGCGAGCTCGGTGTCCAGCGTGACCTTCTCCAGCGTGAACGGGTCGCCGATGCCGTTGACGTTGAGGTCGAGGGACATCCGGTCGGGATCGAGCTGCAGGCGCAGCTCGTTGCGGGTCGGCGCGGGGCCGTCGAAGACGCGCAGCGGCACCTCGCGGAACCGCACGACGATCTCGCGCCGGTCGCGCGCCAGCGCCTTGCCCGTCCGCAGGCGGAACGGCACGCCGTGCCAGCGCCACGTGTCGACGTGCAGCGTGACCTCGGCGTACGTCTCCGTGCCGCGCTCGGGGTCCGCGCCCGGCGCCTCGGTGTACGCGTCCACGTGCCGCCCGCCGACCTCACCGGCCGTGTACCGCGCGCGGCGGGTCCAGCGCACGACGTCGTCACGGTCGAGCGGCCGGACCGCCTTGAGCACGTCGGCCTTGCGCGACGCGAGGTCCGCGGGCGCCACCGACGTCGGCGGCTCCATCGCCACGTAGGTGAGCAGCTGCAGAAGGTGGTTCTGCACCATGTCCCGCAGCGCGCCCGACCGGTCGTAGTAGGAGGCGCGCCCCTGCGCGTCGACCGTCTCGTCGAAGACGATGTCGACCGACTCGACGTCCGTGCTGCTCCACACCGGCTCGAGGATGCGGTTCGCGAACCGCAGGCCCAGCAGGTTCATCACGGTCTGCTTGGCGAGGAAGTGGTCGACGCGGAAGATCTGCTCCTCCGGGACCAGCTCACCCAGCGCGGCGTTCAGCTCGACGGCTCCCGCCAGGTCCTCGCCGAACGGCTTCTCCACGACGATCCGCAGCCCCGGCGGCAGGTCCACGTGCCCGAGAGCCTGCACCACGGGGAGGAACAGCACGTGCGGCAGGGCGAGGTAGAGCACGAGGGGGTCCGCGTGCGTGATCTCGCACCGGACGATCGCCTCGCGCAGCGTCGCGGGGTCGGTGACGTCGCCGTGCACCCACAGGACCCGGTCGACGAGGTCCCCCACCGCGGGGTCCGTCCGGCCGCCGGCGTGGTACGCCACCTTCTCGTGCACGCGGGCACGGAACCCGTCGTCGTCGAGGTCGTCGTTCGCGACGCCGACGACCCGCACCGGGCCGTCGACCATCGGCTCGACCTGCGCCAGCCCGGGCAGGATGTACCGCGCGGTGAGGTCGCCGGTCGCGCCCAGGACGACGAGCCCGACGGTCACGAGCGTGCCCCCGGCCGGTTCCGGCGGACTGTCCTGGGGCTGTCGTCGCGCGCGCTCATGCGCCCATCGTGGCCAGTCGCGGCGCGCCCCGCCCGTCGACGGCCCGACGCGCCGCGGGGCGACGCGACGCGCGCGACACCTGCCGCCCGTAGCCTCACCTGCATGGACGTGGCGGTGCTGGGGGCGACGGGGGACGTCGGGAGGCAGATCTGCACGCAGCTCGTCGAGCGGCAGGTGCTGCCGACGACGTCGCGGCTGCAGCTCGTCGGGCGGCCGGGCGGGGCGTCCGGGCGTGCCGTGCACGGGCTGCGGGCGGACCTCGTGGACGCGTACGACGAGCACGCGCCGGTGCTCGACGTCGCGCTGGACCCCAGCGAGGTGGTCGCCGACGTCGTCGTGGTGGCCGCGGGCCGGACGGCACCCGCGGGTGCCGGCGGTGTCCCGCCCAGCCGTGCCGAGCTCGCGGCCGCGAACGCCGCGGTGTTCCGCTCCTACGCCGACGCCCTGGCCGCGCACGGGTCGGGCAGCGAGGTCGTCGTCGTGGTGTCCAACCCGGTCGAGCTGGGCGTCGCGATCGTCGCCGAGCGGCTGGGCAGGCACCGGGTCATCGGCATGGGCGCGTGGCTCGACACCCTGCGGTTCCGCCGCGAGATCGCCGTGCAGCTGGGCGTGCGGCGGCACCGGGTCGGCGGGTTCGTCGGCGGGCAGCACGGCGACGACGCCGTCCCGCTGTGGTCCACCGTGCGCATCAGCGGCCTCGACGCGGCCGAGCGGGAGCGGGCCGTCGCGCGGCTGCGGCAGGGCCGCACGCTCGCGACGTTCCCCGCGGAGATCGTCCGCGCCAAGGCCGACCTGCTCGCGGCCACCGACACGGCCGCCGCGTTCGCGCTCATCGACTCCTGGCCGCCGGACCTGCGGGCGCTGGCCCGGCCGTGGATGACCCACCAGTCCGGTGCCAAGACCGCCACGGGCACGGCGTCGGCGACGATCGACCTCGTGGAGACGGTCCTGGACGGGCGGGACATCGTCGTGGCCGGTCAGGTGGCGCTCGCCGGGGAGGTCGGGGTCGGCGGGTCCCCGGTGCACGGTGTCCTCGGCGTCCCGGTCGTGCTCGGGCCCGAGGGCTGGTCGCACGTGCTGCTCGACCCGCTGCCGCCCGACGAGGACGGACGCCTGGCCGAGGCCGCCGGTGCCGTCGCCTCCGGGACCGCGCCGTGGACGGGCGCCGCGCCCGCGGCGGAGGTGCCGCGGTGAGCGTCGTGACCGCGCCCGCCGGCCTGGCCGGCGACGACGACACCCGGTGGGTGGGCTGGGTCCGCACCGAGCACCGCACCGGCGCGATCTCCGCGCTCGCGGGCGTGTTCTCGACCCGCGGCGTCAACGTCGACTCGATGGCCACGGGGGACGTGCACGAGGACGCCGGCCTCGTGGTCGTGACCTTCCGTGCCGGTGAGCGCCGTGCGCGCCTGCTGGCCCGGACCGTCGAGCGCCTGCCGCAGGTGCGCGCCGTGCTGGTCAGGCGCGTGGACGACCCGGGCGTGCGGGCGGCGGCCGTCGTGCAGCTGCCGCGGGGCCTGGCCGTCCGCCCGCCGGCCGGGGCCGGGG
>JAEWEJ010000145.1 GCA_023389455.1 Actinomycetes bacterium
CGTCCCCGGCGCGTGCGCGTCGCCCGCAGGTCCGTGCGCGGGGGTCGGCTGCTGCGGCGCCGCCCCGGCCGGCGGCGTGGAGTTGTCCGGCGGTGCCCACGGGTTGCCCATGACGTCATTCTCCCGCACCCCGCAGGGTGGACGTGCGCGGGACCGCCGGCCGCGGCCGGGTAGGTTGCGCGGCGTGACGTCCTCCGTGCAGCCCGGTCCCGTCCCGCCCGCGCACCCCGTCGCGCGCACGCACCGCCTGGTCGTCCTCGTCTCCGGGACGGGGTCCAACCTCGCGGCCCTCCTGGAGGCGCACGCGGACCCGGCGTGGGGCGCCCGCGTCGTCGGCGTCGTGTCCGACCGCCCCGACGTCGCCGCGCTCGACCGGGCGCGCGCCGCCGGCGTGCCCACCGCGGTCGTCGCGCTGCGGGACTTCCCGGACCGCGAGTCCTGGGACCGCGCGCTCACCGAGGCGGTCGGGGTGTTCTCGCCCGACACGGTCGTCCTGGCGGGGTTCATGAAGCTCGTGGGTGCGTCGTTCCTCGGCCGGTTCGGCGGCCGGACGGTCAACACGCACCCCGCGCTGCTGCCGTCGTTCCCCGGTGCGCACGGCGTGCGGGACGCGCTGGCGTACGGCGTGAAGGTCAGCGGCTGCTCGGTGATCGTCGTCGACGCCGGCGTGGACGACGGGCCGGTCGTCGCGCAGGAGGCCGTCACCGTGGCGGACGACGACGACGAGGCCTCCCTGCACGAGCGCATCAAGGCCGTCGAGCGCCGGCTGCTGGTGGACGTCGTCGGACGGATCGCACGCCACGGGATGCACGTCGACGGGCGCCACGTCCGGCTCGGGTGACCCCGGCGCGCGGCCCCGGCACTGCCGGGCCGTGCCGCTCCCCGCTAGACTCGGCCCCGGTCGTGACTGGCGCAGGTGGAGGACCACCGGGGAGCGACCGAGCACCACCCCTGTCCGTGCACCGCCCGCCTGGGTGCCTGGGTCCTTGCTCGAGGTCCGTCCCGGACCACCGACCGACCCAGGAAGGTCTCCCATGCCGCACGACCCGACCCCTTCGTCGCCCGTCGCCGACCCGACCGCCGGGAGCACGCGCCGTCCCGTGCGTCGCGCACTGCTGTCCGTCTACGACAAGACCGGTCTCGTCGAGCTCGCCGGGGCGCTGCACGCGGCCGGTGTCGAGCTCGTCTCGACCGGCTCGACCGCGGCGACCGTCGCTGCCGCCGGCGTTCCCGTGACCCGCGTCGAGGACCTCACCGGCTTCCCCGAGTGCCTCGACGGGCGCGTCAAGACGCTGCACCCCCGCGTGCACGCCGGGATCCTGGCCGACACGCGGCGCCCCGAGCACCTCTCCCAGCTCGACGAGCTCGGCGTGGCTCCCTTCGAGCTCGTCGTGGTGAACCTCTACCCGTTCACGCAGACCGTCGCCTCCGGCGCGGGCGTCGACGAGTGCGTCGAGCAGATCGACATCGGCGGGCCCTCGATGGTCCGTGCCGCGGCCAAGAACCACCCGAGCGTCGCCGTGGTCGTCGACCCCGCGCGGTACCCGGACGTGGTCGCGGCCGTGGCCGCCGGCGGCTTCACGCTCGCGGAGCGCACGCGGCTCGCCGCGCAGGCCTTCGTCCACACGGCGACCTACGACGTGGCCGTCGCGTCCTGGATGGGCAGCGTCGCGACGACGACCGACGAGGTCGACGGGGTCGCGACCGGCTTCCCGGCCTGGATCGGTGCCACGTGGGACCGGTCCGACGTGCTGCGCTACGGGGAGAACCCCCACCAGCGCGCCGCGCTCTACACGACGGGGCACGGGCCCGGCGGACTCGCGCAGGCCCGCCGCCTGCACGGCAAGGCCATGAGCTACAACAACTACGTCGACGCCGACGCCGCGTGGCGCGCCGCCCACGACCACGGCGACGTCCCGACCGTCGCGATCGTCAAGCACGCCAACCCGTGCGGCATCGCGGTGGGCACCGACGTGGCCGACGCCCACGCCCGCGCCCACGCGTGCGACCCGGTGTCGGCCTTCGGCGGTGTCATCGCCAGCAACCGGCAGGTCACCCGTGCCGCCGCGGAGCAGATTGCCCCGGTGTTCACCGAGGTGGTCGTCGCACCCGGGTTCGACGACGACGCGCTCGAGCTGCTCACGCAGAAGAAGAACATCCGCCTGCTCGTGGTCGACGCCCCGCCCGCCGCGGGCGTGGAGACGCGTCCCGTCTCCGGCGGGCTGCTCGTGCAGCAGGTGGACCGGATCGACGCGCCCGGTGACGACCCGGCCGCCTGGACCCTCGCAGCCGGCGCACCTGCCGACGAGGCGACGCTCGCGGACCTCGCGTTCGCGTGGCGTGCGGTCCGCGCCGTGAAGTCGAACGCGATCCTGCTGGCGCACGACGGCGCCTCGGTCGGCGTGGGCATGGGCCAGGTCAACCGTGTGGACTCGTGCCGCCTGGCGGTGGAGCGGGCCAACGCGGGGGAGACCGAGCGTGCACGTGGCGCGGTCGCGGCCTCCGACGCGTTCTTCCCCTTCGCCGACGGCCTGCAGGTGCTGCTCGACGCCGGGGTCCGGGCCGTCGTGCAGCCCGGGGGCTCGGTGCGGGACGAGGAGGTCGTCGCCGCCGCGGCGGCCGCGGGCGTCACGCTGTACCTCACGGGCACCCGCCACTTCGCCCACTGACGAAC
>JAEWEJ010000165.1 GCA_023389455.1 Actinomycetes bacterium
CTGCTCCACCCCGCCTCGCGCGCCGAGCTGGGCGTGCGGCTGGCCGCGGACCTGCGCCCCTACGTCAGCCCGCCGCCGCCGCAGGGCACGCATCCCGAGGCGTTCCTCGCCGCCGTGCTGGCCGAGCGCGGCCGTCGCGAGACCGCGGTCGAGCTCGACCGGGTGCGTCGGGAGCAGGCCGAGGCCGTGCTGCTGCGCCGGCTGCCGCACGGGGTGCCGGACCCCGAGCGCTGACGCGCTGCGCGTCCGGCGGCCCGAGGTCAGGACGCGGGACGCGCCTCGTCGACGAGCAGGACGGGGATCCCGTCGACCACGGGGTAGACGAGAGGACGCTCCGGGTCCGTGGAGACCAGGACCGGGGAGCCGTCCGGCGCCACGCCGTCCACCAGCTCCGCACCCGTCACGGGGCACCGCAGCAGCGCGCGCGCCCACGGCTCGAGGTCGGTGGCGGGGCCGCTGTCAGTCATGGCATCTCCAGGTCGCAGGGTCGCCACGGCCGGGCCGGGCGACGGGGTGTCAGGTGCGGGGCGCGCCGTCGGGCCGCAGCGGGACGCCGTCCCCGCCGACGACGAACCAGGCGGTCGCCTCGCAGTCGGGGCAGGACGCGAAGACCGCCGGACGCCCGTCGGGCAGGGCGAGACGGACGCGGGTGAGCTCGGTCGCGCTGCACCGGTAGCAGGCGGCTGCCGTCGCGGAGTCGTCGACCACCGGCCGGGTGATGGAGCCCAGCGGCTCGTCGGCCGGGGGGCGCCGCTCGCGGGGCGGGTTCACGACGGGTCGCCCGGAGCGGTGCCGGGGACGACGCGCAGGTGCCCCCGACGACGGGACGTGTCGACCGCGGGCGTCCCGCTGACGGGCGCGAGGGCGGGCGAGGGCGCCGGGTCGGGGCGGCGACGGCCTGCCTCGCGCACCGCCTCGGCGAGCGCGACCAGGTCGTCGTGGCTGGGAGCCGCGGCCTGCACCTCGGGGAGCAGCCGGACGACCTCCCACCCGCGCGGCGCGGTCAGCCGCTCCGCGTGCTCGACGCACAGGTCGTAGGAGTGCGGCTCGGCGAGCTGGGCGAGGGGGCCCAGGACGGCGGTCGAGTCGGCGTACACGTAGGTGAGCGTCGCGACCGCGGCGTGCGGGCACGCGGTGCGCGAGCACTGCCGGACGGATCTCACGTGCAGACGGTACCCCCCGCGACACGTGCGACGGGTCGTGCCGCGACCGCGTGTCGGGCGCCTGGCTACAGTGACGGGGTGAGACCGCTCGGCCCCTCCCGTCCGCCCGGCCCCGGCGAGGCCGCGCGCCCGCCCGTGGTGCGCCGCCAGGCCACGGCGCCCGCGTCGCCCGCTGCGGCCCCGGTGCCCGCGCGACGCCGGGACCGCCGCGGACGTGGTCTGCGCGGCCCCGTCCTGCCGATGAGCATCCCGGGCTACCGCACGCGTGCGGAACGGTTCGACGACCTCGTGCTGGACGCCGTCGAGGATCTCGAACGCCGGTGGGCGCCTCAGCTCGAGGGAGCGGAGTTCGCGGTCGAGGACGTGCCGCCGTCCAACCCCGCACCCTGGGAGAGCGGCGGCGTGCCGCTGGGCCGGTACTTCCCGGCGGACGCGGGGCTGCCGCACCGCGTGGTGGTCTACCGCCGGCCCGTCGAGGCCCGCGCGGCCGACCCGTCGGACCTCGCGGACCTCGTCCGGGACGTCGTGGTCGAGCAGGTGGCGCACATGCTGGGGCGCAGCCCGGACGAGGTGGACCCCGGCTATGACGACGGGCACTGAGCTTCGCGCACTAAGGTGACGCTCGATGACCACGCGCCACTCCCCCGACCCTGCCGAGACCCGTGCTCCCGCGGCCGGCACCGACACCCCGGTCGTCCGGGTCGTCTGTGTCGTGTACCACCCGGGTGACGAGCTGGTGCGCTTCGCCGAGACCCTGGCGACCGCGTCACGGAACCCCGTCGAGCTGGTCGTGGTCGACAACGGCACGGACCACTCCGTCGCGCGGGCCGTGGTCGAACGCGCCGGCGGACGGCTCGTCGTGCCGGGCACCAACGTCGGGTACGGCACGGCGGCGAACCGCGGCGCCGAGGGCGCGCGGACACCGTGGGTCGTCGTCGCGAACTCCGACCTGGAGTGGACGCCCGGCTCGCTCGACCGGCTCGTCGCCGCGGGCGAGGAGCAGCCGAGCGCCGGTGCCCTGGGCCCGATGCTCGTCAACACCGACGGCACGACCTACCCCTCCGCCCGCGCGCTGCCCTCGCTGCGCCAGGGAGCGGGCCACGCGCTGTTCGCCCGCGTCTGGCCCGGGAACCCGTGGACCCGCGCCTACCACGCCCGGCAGGAGTCCACCGGGGGGCACCTGCGCGACGCCGGGTGGCTGTCCGGCGCGTGCCTGCTGCTGCGGCGCGAGGCGTTCGAGCAGGTCGGCGGCTTCGACGAGTCGTACTTCATGTTCTTCGAGGACGTGGACCTGGGTGAGCGCCTCGGCCGCGCCGGGTGGGAGAACCTGTACGTGCCGGACGTGCAGGTCACGCACGTCGGAGGCACGTCCTGGCGGGAGCGGCCCGCACCGATGATCCGCGCGCACCACGCCAGCGCGATCCAGTACCTCGAGCGCCGCTACGGCCACTGGTACCAGGCACCGGTCCGCGCCGCCCTGCGCACCGGCCTGCGGGTGCGCGAGCGCCTGCAGCTGCGCGACGCGGAGCGCTGAGCCCGCACAGCACCGGGCACACGGAACGCTGAGCCCGGCACAGCACGGGGCACGCGCAGCACCGGGCCCGCGCAGCACCCAGGCCCGCACCGGGCCCGCACAGCACCGCTCGCGCGCAGCACCCAGGCCCGCACCGGGACGGCGCAGGACCGACCTCCGCGTCGACGGCCTCAGCCGCGCGCGGTGCCGGGGTTCTCGCGCACCGCGAGCGCCGGCGCCTCGCCGACGACCGGCACGGGGTCGAGCATCGCGACCAGAGGTCCGTCGACCTGGTCGACGCTCAGCGCGACCGCCCAGACGAGCGGCGTGCCGCCTCGCGGCTCCAGCTCCACGGCGGCCGCGTCCGGGGCCAGGTCGGCCACGTCCCACGCCCCGGTCGTCCCGGCGTCGACGCTCACGTCGTGCTCGGACAGCGGCGTGCCGTCACGCCCCAGGACACGCAGGGTGGCGGTGCCCCGGCCGGCGTCGGACACGTCCCGCCCGACCGCGCCCACGACCACCCGCGCGGCGGCACCGCGCGGCAGCGCGACGAGTCCGTGCGTCCCGGGCCGGGTCGTGGGTGACCAGGCGCGCTCGACCCGCGGCTCGTCGTCCAGCCCTCCGGGCTCGCCCACGACCGACGTGACCGCGCCCGCCACGACGGGCTGGTCCGCGTCGACGACGACGGTGTACGCGCCGGCGGGCAGCCCGCCCAGGGGCAGCTCCGTGACCTCCTGGGCGCCGAGCGCGACGCGCTGCGCACCGGGCAGGTCGACGGGACCGTCGGCCCCGAGCAGCGTGACGCCGGCGGTCGCCGGCGCGTCGCCGGGCGCCAGCAGCCGCAGCACGGGTGCGTCGGCGGAACCCACCTCGGACGCCGGGACGACGAGGCCCGTGAGCACCTGACGCGTCGCGGGTGCGAGGCCGGGGACGACGAGGTCGGTGCCGGCCGGGGTGAAGCCGCGCACGGCGGTGTCCTGCACGTGCGCGACCACCAGCCCTCCGCTCGTCGTGACGTGCACGACGAGCGACGCCTGGTCGGCGGCCGCGCCGCCCAGGTCGACGGTCCGCGTCGCGCCGGGCGCGACCACGTGCTGGCCCGTGGTGGGCTCGACGCGGCCGTTGGGCCCGTACAGGGCCACCTGCACCCGTGCCGCGGTGAGGCCGGGGTTGGTCAGCACGAGGCTCGCCGTCGCACCGACGGCCGTCGACCCGCCGACGAACCAGTCGTCGTTCGACGCCGATCGGCACGACGCCGCCGCGAGGCCGCGGGCGTCCCCGTCGGTGACCACCGACGCGGAGGTCCCCGCCGCGACCGGCGGGGCGTCCTGCGGCTGGGTCCGTACGACCAGGGGCGCCGCGACGTCCTCGAGGTGGGTGGCCCCACCGCCGGCCTCGAGCTCGGGCCCGACCTGCTCCCCGCCCAGGGCGAGCACGGTGGACGCGCCGGCGCCCGCGGCCGCGACGGCGTCGAGCGTCACCTCCGGCGCGACCGGGGCAGGGTCGAAGGCGGCGTCACCGCGCGCGGCGCGCTGCGGGAGCAGCACCGGACCTGCGCACGACGCCGACACCGGTGTGGGCTCGACCTCGACCTGCGCCGCCGGGACGCCCAGCGGCGAGGCCTCGCCGGCACGGACGGCGCCGGCCAGCGCCCCGCCCGTGAGCGCGAGCACGAGGACGCCCGACGCGGCGCGCAGCAGGCGCGGCACGACCCGCTCACGGTCCTGCGCGGTGCTGGGTGTGGTCATGTGCGCATCCCCCGACGTCGTCGCAGCGGCAGCGACAGCAGCACCGTCACCAGGCCGGTGAGCGCGAGCGCGGCGACCCACGCGGAGCGGTGCGGCGTGGTGTGCCGCACCTCGAGCTCTCCGCCGTCGGCGCCGAGCACGAACGCCTGGCGCCAGCCCGACTCGGTGGCGCTCAGCCGGCGCCCGTCCAGCCACGCCTGCCAGCCGGGGTCGGCACGCTCGGCGAGCACGACGGTGCGGCGGCTGTCGCCCGCGGGCACGGTGGTCCTGACGGTCCGTCCGTCGGCGGCGACGGGCAGCGCGGTCGGGTCCGTCACGTCCGCGCCCTGCGGCACGAGGCGCGCCCAGGAGGTCACGACGTCCCCCTCGGTGCCACGGACCCGCCACAGGGTGCCCGAGCCGTCGTGGGTCACCCGCTCGAGCCCGGCGGTCGCGTCGAGCACCCCGACCAGACGCTCGCGCGCGGCCGACGCCGCGGGGTCGTCCCCGGTGGTCGGCGGGACCAGGACGTCGGCCACGCCCAGCGCGGCCACGTCGGGTGCGACGTCGCCCGCGGCACCCCGGGTGAGCCGCGCCGCCACGGAGCCGACCTCGGTCGCGGCCCCGTCGTCGTCCGTGGCACGGGGTGCCAGGAGCGGGCCGGTGACCGCACCGGACGCGACGGCTGCGGCGTGGTCCACGTGCTGGTCGCCCTCGGCGCGCAGCAGCGCCCACTCGACGGCACCGTCGACACGCACGGCCAGCGCGAGCACGCGTGAGGAGTCCGCCGACCGCGCACCCTGCTGCCCGACGACCGGGACCACCGGGTCCACCGAGGCGCGCAGCCCGACGGCGTCCTGCGTGCGCGCGGTCCAGCCCCACCCGACGACCGCGCACGTCACCGTGACCACGGCGAGCGCGGTGGCCAGCGCGACGACCGGCTGGCGCCACCCGAACGACGAGCGCGCCAGGCGGGCGGTGAGCCGGTCGGTGCCGAGCACGGCCGCGCCGAGCAGACCGAGGGTCGTGAGCGAGACGGTCGCGCCGGTCCAGGCCGGGACGACGGCTCCCGGTGCGACGACCGCCGGGACGGTGGCGACCGCGGCGCCCGAGGCGACACCGACAGCGACGACGGTCCAGCACAGCCGCACGCCGCGGGCGACGGCGCGACCGCGCAGCAGGGCGCCCGTCGCCAGCAGCAGGAGCACGGCGCCCGTGAGGTAGGGCCAGACCCCGGCCAGCGCGTCCGGCAGGAGGTCGGGCACCAGGGCGCCGGGGTCGGCCGGCACACCGAGCAGACGCGCGGTCGCGGGGGCGGGCGGCACGTCCGTGACGGGACCCGGGTCGGCGAGCAGCAGCCGCACGCCGTCGGCACCGCGCAGCCCGACCTCCACGAGGAAGGGCGCCAGGAGGACCAGCGTGGGCACGAGCATGCCGAGCACCCGCGCGCGAGCACGCGGCACCAGGACGGCGAGGACCACGAGGAGCAGCACGGCCGGGACGAGCAGGACGGGCGCGGCCGCGACGGTCACGGCGAGCGCGAGGGCGGCGCCCGCGGCTGCGGCCACGGAGCCCGTGGGGTCCGGTGCACCCACGAGCACGGGCGCCTCGGCCGCGACGGACCCGCCGACGTCGGCCCCCTCCGCGGCGACGGGCACGGCGGGGACG
>JAEWEJ010000205.1 GCA_023389455.1 Actinomycetes bacterium
GGTGTCCGGCGGGGAGCTGCAGCGCGCGGCGGTGGCGCGTGCCCTGGCGCTGCGTCCCGCGCTGCTCGTGGCCGACGAGATCACCGCGATGCTCGACGCGGCGGCGGCGGCGGACCTGGTGGCCACGGTGGCCCGGCTCGCGCGCGAGCGTGACGTCGGCGTCCTGCTCGTCTCGCACGACCTCACGCTGGTGCACGCCCACGCGGACGTGGTGGTGGAGGTGCGCGGCGGGCGCGTGACGGGCCCGCGGGCGCCGGCGGTCACCCGCCGCTGACCTCCTGGGCTCGGGTCTCCTCACGGGCGGCCGACCGGTGCGGGGGCACGGCGTCGAGGGACAGCAGCACCCGGGCGCCCCGCAGCCGCACGACCGTGCTCCGCCGGTCCAGCCGCTCGACCGTGGCGTCGTCGAAGCCGTTGCCCGTGGCCCGGACCAGGACGGCGGCCGCCCCGGACGTCAGGTACGCGACCGCGTCGTCCTGCCAGCGCGTGTTGCGGGACCGGGGGACGGGTCGTCCCCGGTCGTCACGGTCGCCGAGCACGTACGTCTGCCCCGACACGTCGACACGCGTGGCGCACCCGCGGTCCTCGTCGCGGGACAGCACGTCGAGGACGGCCAGGACGCCGGGGGAGTCCGCCCGCACGCACCCCTGCTCGGGGAGCACCCCGCGGACCTGCGCGACGGCGAGCGTCTCGGGTGGCGGTGGGCGCAGCGCTGCCGTCGGGAGCCCCAGCGCCGCGACGGTCAGGGCTGCGGCCCACGCCCGTGGCCCGGCCCACGCCACCCGCGCGGTGGGGACCAGGGACACGCCGGCGGCCACGACGAGCACCGCCGCGGCGGCGCTGTACGCGGCGTAGTTGACGTAGAACGACGGCGAGGCCAGGAGCACCGCGACCTGCGCCCCGAGGAGCGCCACCCACAGGCGGCCCCGCCGGCCCCGCCAGGCGGCCACCGCCGCGACGCCGACGGCCACGCACACGACGACGGTCAGGGCGGAGCGCGTCGTGGCCGGCTGCGGTGACAACGCGGTGCCCACGCCGGTGATCCCCTCGAGCCGCTCGGCGAGCGCGGTGCTCGTCCGTGGCCGGCCCAGCTGGGCGAGCAGCACCAGGCGCACCAGGGCCCCCGGCGCGGCTACGGCGAAGGGGAGCAGGACGAGCAGGGCGGACACGACGCCCGAGCACCCCGCGCGCAGCGCCGGGCGGGCTCCCTGCGTCCACGCCTGCCAGGCGAGCACCACGAGGACGGGCACGACGTTCCAGATCTTGACGACCGGCCCCAGGCCGAGCACCGCCCCGCCGGCGTACAGCCACCACCGGGAGGCGCCGGGCGCCCGTGCCCGCAGCAGCAGGCAGACCCCGGCGAGCAGCGTGAGCGTGCCGAGCGGCTCGAGCAGCGTCAGGCGCTCACCGCGAGCGGCGGCGGACGAGACCGCGTACAGGGTGCCCGCCACCACGGCGGCGGCCGTGCCCCAGCGCAGCGCCAGCCGGGCGACGAGCACGGTGCTGACCGCCCCGACCACCATGAACGCGACCCGCGCCGTGGCGAGTGCGACCGGGTCGCTCGTCCACCGCGTCAGGGCCGCGAACGGCGCCAGGGCGAGCACCACCCCCGGGGGGTGCAGGAGCAGGAAGTCGCGGTACGGCATCCGGCCGTGCACGAAGGCGACGGCGGCGGAGAAGTACACGCCGTCGTCGTAGCCGTGGTAACCGCGTACGCCGACCGCGCCGCCGACCAGGTGCCAGCGCACCACGAGCGCGAGGACCCCGGCGGCGCAGGCGACCGCCCACCCCCGGGCGCCGCCGTGCCGGGTGCGCGCGAGGCCCGCTGGTGCCATCCAGCCAGCGTCGCAGCGGGTGCCCGGGGTCGCCACAGGGCACGGGTGACCCCGACCCGCCGCGGTGCCGCGAGCCCCTGACGCCAACCGGCGCAGCGCCGCGGACCGGGAGGGTGGGCGGCCCGCTGCAGGGCGGTGACGTGCAGGGCCGCGCCGGTACGGGGCCGGACGGGGGCCGGCGCCCGCCTATGATGTCGGGGTGGCACCGACCGCGCGCGACGTCGCCGCTCTGGCGGGTGTCTCCGTGAAGACGGTCTCCCGCGTCGTGAACGGTGCCCCCCACACGCGGCCCGAGGTCGTGCAACGGGTCAGGGCGGCCATGACCGAGCTCGACTGGACCCCGAGCGCGACGGCCCGCAACCTGCGCACGCAGCGGACCGGGTTCATCGGCATCGGCGTGGACGAGCTGCGACGGCCCTATCTGGCGACGCTCGTCGAGGCGCTCGTGGTCGAGGCCGACCGCCGCGGCATCCCCGTCGCGGTGGAGCCGACCCGTGGCGACGACGAACGCACGCGCGCGCTCTACGCCGCCCGCGGCACCCGGTTCGACGGGCTCGTGCACATCGGCGCGCCGCCGTCGTGCGTCCGCACGGACGGCGCGCTCGCCCACCGTCCGGTCGTCGTCGTCCAGGGTGGGCGCGAGGTCGGGCCCGTGGACCACGTGCAGGAGGACGTCGACGAGGCGATGGCGCTCGTCGTGCGGCACCTGGCGGTGATGGGACGGCTCCGTCCCGTGCTGCTGGGGTGCGACCGCGCGACCCGGCCGGGCGAGGACCCGTCGCGTCCTTCCGCGAGCCTGCGGGCGGCGCTCGCGGAGACCGGGTTCGACCCGGACGCGGTGCCGGTGGTGCCGGTCGAGGGTGTCGCGGACCGGCGTGCGGGTGCCCTCGCGGCGACGCGTGCGCTCGACTCCCACCCCGCGCTGGACGTCCTGGTGTGCGTCAGCGACGAGGTCGCGCTGGGCGCGCTCGCGGCGCTGCTCGGCCGCGGGGTGGACGTCCCGGGGCAGGTGGCGGTGGTCGGGTACGACGACCTGGACGACGGACGGTTCTCGACGCCCTCGCTGACGACCGTCGACCCGGGGCCGGCCCGCCTGGCGCGGATGGCGCTGGAGCTGCTCGGCGACCGCCTCGCCGGGCGTGCGCCGCAAGGCCCCCGCGCGGTCACCCTGCCCGTGGAGCTGGTCCGCCGCGAGTCCACCCTCGGGGAGGCGCTGCCGTGAGGCGCCCGACGCTGGCGGACGTCGCTGCGGTGGCCGGTGTCTCGGCGAAGACGGTCTCCAACGTGATGCTCGGGCGCAACGAGGTCTCCGAGGCCACCCGTCTGGCGGTGCTCGCCGCCGTCGAGCAGTGCGGCTACGAGGTGAACCTGGCGGGTCGCGGGCTGGCGTCGGGACGCACGGGCCGTGTCGCCGTCGTGGTGCCCAACATCTACCAGCCGTACTTCGCGGAGGTCGTCGAACGGCTGATCCTCGCGCTGGACTCACGTGGCCTGACCACCATGCTGCAGATCGCGCACGACGGTGCCGCCGAGCGCGAGGCGGTGCTGGGCGGCCGTGTGCGTGACGTCGACGGCGTCATCGTGTGCCCCCACGTGGCCTTCCCTCCCGACGACACGGTCCCGGCCCGGCCCGTGGTGCAGCTGGGCGGTGTGCCGACGGGTCGCTGGGACTGCGTCGTGATGGGGGAGCGGGAGGGTGCCGACGCCGCCACGCGCCATCTCCTCGACACCGGACGGCGCCGCATCGCCCTGGTCTGGAACGGCGCTCCCGGCGTGACCCCCTCCGACGACCGCTTCGCGGGCCACCTGGCGGCGCTGGCGGCGTACGGCGTGCCGCACGACCCCGCACTGGTCGCGGTGGGCTCCGACTGGGACCGGCGCGCCTCCGGGTACGAGGCGATGGTGGGGCTGCTGCGGTCGGGCGTGTCCTTCGACGCCGCGCTGTGCATCAACGACGCCGTCGCCGCCGGCGCGCTGCGCGCGCTGCACCGCCACGGCGTGCGCGTGCCCGAGGACGTGGCGGTCACGGGCTTCGACGACACCGACGAGAGCGAGTTCACCGTCCCGTCCCTGACGTCGGTGAGCCCGCGGCAGGGTGAGATGGTCGAGCGCGCGGTGACGATGCTCGTCGAGCGCATCGCGGGCCACGAGGGTCCGCCGCGCGAGGTGCGCACGGGGGCGGACCTCGTGCCGCGCGCGTCGTCCGCCGCCGCCTGAGCCGCCCTCCGCAGCCCGCCGCGGCGCGCTGACCTGCGTGGGAGTCGCCACCTCGCCGCACCTCGGTGCGCGCTGCACCCTGGGTCGCGTCGCTGTTGGCTAGTTGCTTGACAACGCTGAAGCAGGTCCGTGAGTATCGGTGCAGGCACCTCACGGGTGCCGGCACCGCCGACTCGCGCCACGCACGCGCACCGGGGTCGAGCGCGCGCCGTCGCGGCATCGTCGCCGACGACGGTGCGCCGACCTCCGCGTGCGGGGGCAGGTCGCCCGCCCTCGTCTCAAGGAGGAGACCCATGGCCCGCAGCACCCGTCCACGCTCCACGGCACCGGGCCGCGCGCCCGCACGCCGCGCGCTCACGTCCACCGCGGCGGTGTTCACCGCGTCCGCCCTCCTGCTGGCGGGGTGCACCGGCGGCGACGACGACGGAGCGGCCGCGTCGGGCGGCGACGAGCTGACGATCCTCGTCGTCAAGCACGCGCTCACCAAGTCGATGAGCGAGATGGCCTGGGTCGACCAGCTGGAGGAGACCGCCGGCGTCTCGATCACGTGGGAGGAGGTCAGCGCCGACTGGGACCAGAAGAAGTCGACCATGCTGGCCGCCGGCGACACGCCCGACATCATCATCGGCGGCAACGTGATCACCGACTCGGACCTCTCGACCTTCCGGTCGCTGTTCGAGGACCTGAGCGACGACATGGACGCGATGCCGAACGTCAAGGCCATGTTCGCGGAGGTCGACGGGGCGAAGGTGATGTCGACGCAGGCGGACGGCGCGGTCTACGCGCTGCCGAGCTGGAAGGAGTTCTGGCCGCAGGCCATCACCCGCCAGTACATCAACCAGCAGTGGCTCGACAACCTCGGCCTGGAGATGCCGACGACGTGGGACGAGCTGTACGACGTGCTGCTCGCGTTCAAGCAGCAGGACGCCAACGGCAACGGCGACCCCTCCGACGAGATCCCCATGGACTGGTCGCCCGTCAGCACCACGGGCTACGGGTACTTCCAGCCCACGGCGCTGCTCGGCAGCACCGGGCTGCCGATCACCGGCGGCGGCGGCACGGGGTACTTCGTCGAGGACGGGAAGGTGGGCAACTTCCTCGCCGACGAGCGCTGGAAGGACGTGCTCGAGTTCCTCAACCGGGCGTACTCCGCCGGCCTGGTGAACCCGAACGTCATCACGCAGGACTACTCGGCGTACCAGTCGATCGGTCGCGGCTCGGGTGACACCGCCGCCGTCGGCTTCAGCTGGGGCTGGACCGCCTCCGACCGGTTCGGTGCGCAGCTCGCGCCGCAGTACGCCTCGATGGCGCCGCTCCTCGCGAAGGCCGGGCAGAGCGAGGACGTGACCTGGAGCTACGACTTCGAGAACCTCACGCCCAACCACATCCTCGTCTCGGCGCAGACGAAGGCCAAGGACGCCGCGCTGCGCGTCGTCGACGCGCTGTACTCCCAGGACCTGTCGCTCCAGGTGCTCTTCGGTGACTTCGGGACCAACATCGCCCAGGGCGACGACGGCTCGTACGAGGTGCTGCCGCCCGCCGACGGCGAGAGCGACCCGTCGACCTGGAAGTGGACGTCGTCGCTGGCCGACTTCGGACCGCTGTGGATCCGGGAGGGCCTGGACGTCACGCTGCCGACCGACCTCGCCGAGGCCGTCGAGCAGAGCGTCCCGCTGGCCGACGCCGTCGCGAACGTCGACGTCGACGAGGACGTCCTGCCGCCCTACCTGAAGATGTCGACCGAGGACCTGAGCACGCTCGCGCTCAACAACTCCGCGATCCTCAACCTCAGCCAGACGAAGTTCGCCGAGTTCGTCACCTCCGGCGGGATCGACGCCGGCTGGGACGCGTACGTGGAGCAGCTCGAGGCGTCGGGTCTGACGCAGAACGTCGAGCTCTACCAGAAGTACTACGACGAGGCCGCCAAGGGCTGACGCCGCCGGGCGTGGGGGGGGGGGGCCCCCCCCCCCCCCCCCCCCCCCCCCCCCATCGCGGGACGCAAATTGCGCCGAAAGCGACAAGGTGCGGCCCCTTTGTGGCGTTTCATCGCGCCCAAGCGCAAAATTGATATAGATCAAGGCATGATCTCCGCGCCGCTGCTTGATTGGCATCCGCAGCAATTGCGTATGTTACGCGTAGCTACCGGAGACAGAAATGACCGCGTTTTCCGAACCCTCGCCGGCCGAATCAGGCAAGGCGCTGTGGCTTTCGACCTTTGCCTTTACCCTGTGCTTTGCAGTCTGGACGATCTTTTCCATCATCGGCCTGTCGGTTCGGACCGAACTGGGCCTGAACGAATCGCAATATGGGCTGCTGATCGCGACGCCGGTCCTGTCCGGCTCGCTGTCGCGGATCATCCTGGGGATCTGGACCGAACGCTATGGCGGCCGAATCGTCTTTGGCGCGCAGATGATCCTGGCCGGCATCGCCACATGGTCGCTGGTCTGGGCCGACAGCTATGCCACCTATCTGCTGGCGGCGCTTGGCGTCGGGCTGGCAGGCGGCTCGTTCATCATCGGCGTGACCTATGTGTCGAAATGGTTTCCCGCGCAGAAACAGGGCACCGCGCTGGGCATTTTCGGCATGGGCAATGTCGGCGCGGCCGTCACCAAATTCCTGGCCCCCTTCGTGCTGGTCGCCTGGGGATGGGAGGCGGTGGCCCAGATCTGGGCGGTTGCCATCATCGCCTGCGGGGTGCTGTTCTACCTGCTGGCCCAGGATGACCCCGATTTCGCCGACCGCCGCGCGCGCGGCGTGCAGGCGCCGGGCATGGCGCAGCAATTCGCGCCGCTGAAGAACCTGCAGGTCTGGCGCTTCTCGCTCTATTACCTGTTCGTCTTTGGCGGTTTCATGGCGCTGGCGCTGTGGCTGCCCTATTACCTGGTCGAGGTCTATCACGTCGATATCCGCATGGCGGGCATCGCGGCGGCGTCCTTCAGCCTGTCGGCCAGCCTGTTTCGCGCCTATGGCGGCGCCATGTCGGACCGGTTCGGCGCGCGGTCGGTCATGTATTGGACCTTCGGCTTTTCGGTGCTGTTTCTGTTCATGCTGTCCTATCCGCCCACCGATTACGTGATCCGCGGCAAGGACGGTCCCATCGCCTTCTCGACCGAGATGGGGCTGTGGCCCTTCGTGATCGTCATGTTCGCGCTGGGCTTTTTCATGAGCCTGGGCAAGGCGGCGGTGTTCAAGCATATCCCGGTCTATTACCCCGAACATGTCGGATCGGTCGGCGGGCTGGTCGGTATGATCGGCGGGTTGGGCGGCTTTATCCTGCCCATCGTCTTCGGCGCATTGCTGGATGTGACCGGGGTCTGGACCTCGGCCTTCATGCTGCTGCTGGCATTGGTGCTGATGTCGCTGGCATGGATGCATCTGTCGATCCGCGCGATGGAGCGGCGCGCGCAGGGCAAGGCGCTTGAACGCCTGCCCGCCTTCCCCGAACTGGAAGAGGTCCACGACCCCGAGCGCACGATCATGCCGACGAGCCCGCCGACCGCGCCGACATGGTTGGGGTAGTAGACCGGGATGTGCTTGAACACCGCCGCCTTGCCCAGGCTCATGAAAAAACCCAGCGCGAACAGGATGATGACAAAGGGCCACAGGCTCATCGAGGTCGCGAAGGCGACGGGGCCTTCCTTGGTCTGGATGGTGTAGGCCGTCGGCGGATAGGACAGCATGAACAGGAACAGCAGCGAAAAGCCGAAGGTCCAGTACATGA
>JAEWEJ010000264.1 GCA_023389455.1 Actinomycetes bacterium
GGCGAGCTGCGCGCCGTGCGCCGTCAGCCGACCGGCGCCCGGGTCACGGCCGCGCTGCCGCTCGGGGTGCTGCCCGCCGACGCGAGCTGACGTCGGGACCGGTGGGACGGCGGACGCTCACTCCACCGGTGCCAGGTCGGGGCGCTTGGGCGCGCGCAGGCTCCCCGACGACGTGCGGCGCAGCCGCCGGGTCGCCCACGGGTAGGCGTACTCGCGCAGCCACCGGGCGTTGGCGCGGGCCTGGGCCACACGCGGTACCGGCGGCAGCGGGGCGAGCGGGTCGTCCCAGTCCTCGCGGTCGGGCGGGAGCCCGAGCGCGATCAGCGCCGCCTGCGACACGCGCGCGTGCCCGTCGGTGGTGAGGTGGATGCGGTCCTCGGACCACATCCGCCAGTCCAGCAGGCTGCGCATGCCCCACGGGTCGAGGACGTAGGCGCCCTGGCGCCGGGCGATGGACCACACGTGGGCGTTGAACACGCCGGCCCGCGTCCGGGTGGCGCGGACAAGGGGGCTCTGGCGCGCGTCGAAGCCGGTGCTCAGCAGCACGTCGACGCCCCGGGCGCGCACGGCGGCGACGGCCCGCTCCAGGTCCGCGGCGACCCGGTCGACGTCCACGGCCGGGCGCAGGATGTCGTTGCCGCCCCCGACGATGCTCACGAGGTCCGGCTCGAGCGCGAGGGCGGCGGGCACCTGCTCGGTGAGGATCGGGCGCATGAGCCGGCCGCGGACGGCGAGGTTGGCGTACTCCAGCGGCGCGAGCCCGGCCGCCGAGCGCCGCCGCGACAGGTGCGACGCCAGCAGGTCGGCCCACCCGCGCAGCGGGGCCTCGTCGCCCGCGGGGGCGTCCCACAGGCCCTCGGTGAACGAGTCGCCGCAGGCGACGTAGCGCGTCCACCGCGGTGCGTCGGCGGGCGGGGCGTCGTGGTCGGGCGTCGTGGTCGGGCGGGCCGCGTCGGGTGAGGACGTCATCCCCCCATCATGCGACGAAGCGGGCGCCCGGGAGGGCTGGTCCGCCCGGGCGGGTGCGGCGGACCGGGCCGGGGGGCGCCCGGTCAGGGCAGGCGCCAGTCCACCGGGTCCGCGCCCTGCGCGCGCAGCAGGGCGTCGACGGCCGAGAACGGCCGCGACCCGAAGAAGCCGCGCGACGCGGACAGCGGGCTGGGGTGCGCGCTCGCCACGACCGGCACGTCGCCCAGCGCGGGGCGCAGCTGCTGCGCCTCGCGCCCCCAGAGGACCGCCACGAGGGGCCCGCCGCGCTCGACGAGCGCCGCCACCGCGCGGTCGGTGAGCTGCTCCCAGCCCTTGCCGCGGTGCGACCCCGGCGCCCCGGGTGCCACGGTCAGGACGCGGTTGAGCAGCATGACGCCCTGGTCGGCCCACGGCGTCAGGTCGCCCGTGGAGGGCCGCGGCACGCCCAGGTCGGCCACGAGCTCGCGGAACACGTTGTCCAGCGACCTCGGCAGCGGCCGCACGTCCGGCTGGACCGAGAAGGACAGTCCCATCGCGTGCCCCGGGGTGGGGTACGGGTCCTGCCCCACGACCAGCACGCGCACGTCGGCGAGCGGACTGTGGAAGGCCCGCAGCACCGCGTCGGGGGCCGGCAGGTACCCGCGGCCCGCGGCCAGCTCCTCCCGCAGGAACCGGCCGGCCGCCCGCAGCGCGGGCCGTGCGGGCTCGAGCGCCCGGGCCCAGTCGGGAGCGACGAGGTCGTCGAGGGGTGCGTCCACGGGGTCGCACGCTACCCGCGCGGCCGAATGACACCCGTGTGGTTCGCCGCGTACGATCCCGGACGGAGCAACCGACGGGACGACGCGAGGAGGAGCCATGGACGGCACGGCCACCCACCTGGTCGCGGACGACCTGCGCGACGACTCGCGCGGCGCCGACGGGCTGAGCGACCGGGACCGTGAGGTCCTCGCCTTCGAGCGGCAGTGGTGGAAGTACGCGGGCGCCAAGGAGCAGGCGATCCGCGAGCTGTTCGACATGTCCGCCACCCGGTACTACCAGCTCCTCAACGCCCTGATCGACGACCCCGCGGCGCTCGCGCACGACCCGATGCTGGTCAAGCGGCTGCGGCGGATGCGGTCGTCGCGGCAGCGCGCCCGCACGGCGCGTCGGCTCGGCTCGGACGCCTGAGCCGCCGTCCGGTTCGTCCGGGTCCGGCCGGCACCGCACCGACCGGGCGGCGGGGCGGCCCCGGTCCGGACCGCCGAGAGGCTAGCCTTGCCGCCGTGAGCAAGGCGGACTACCCCTACCCCGAGGACGAGTTCGACGCGATCTCGCCCGACGCGCCGACCGGCGTCCACCGTGCGCCCCGGTCCGCATGGAGCAGGTGGTGGCCTTTCGTCGTCGTGCTCCTCGTGGTGCCGGTGCTCGCCTACGGCACCGTCGAGTACCTGTCGCGCAGCGGGGACCTGCCCCTCGCGGGCGGCACGTCCGCGCAGGCCCCGCAGGAGCCGGCCGGCGACGACGGGGGCGAGGGCGAGGGCGAGGCGCCCCCGACGGAGGACGGCGCCGAACCCGCCCCGGACACCGAGGAGCCCGCGCCGGACCCGGCGACGGAGGCGCCCCAGCCGGTGCTGAGCACGCCCGTCGCGGTGCTCAACGGCGCGCGGGTCTCCGGCCTGGCCGGGCGGGTGGCCGACCAGCTCGAGGCCGCCGGCTTCACCGACGTCACGCCGGACAACGCGTCGACCTCCCTGCCGGCGCGGTCCACGGTGTACATCGCGTCCGAGGACCTGCGGACCACGGCCGAGCTGGTCGCGTCCACCGTCGGGGTGACGACGATCGAGGTCGCCCCGGACCGGGCCGCCGGCGGGATCGCCGTGCTGCTCGTCTCGGACCCCGCCGTCTGACGGGTCGCGTCGACCCGGTCCCCGCCGCCCGGACGGTCAGGCCGTCCCCGGCCCGGTCGCCGGGCCGGTCGCCGGCCGGTCGCCGCCCGCTCGTCGGCCCGTTCGCCCGGGTGGTCCAGGCCTCTGGTCGGGCACCACCGTTCCCACTAGGCTCCACGCACCGGTGCGCCAGCGGAGCGGGCCGGTCATCAGGACGTCGAGGAGCGCGGCATGGCCCAGGGCACGGTCAAGTGGTTCAACGCGGAGAAGGGGTTCGGGTTCATCACCCCGGAGGGTGGCGGGCAGGACCTCTTCGTGCACTTCAGCGCCATCCAGGCGGACGGCTACCGCACGCTCGAGGAGGGCCAGGCGGTCGACTTCGAGGTCGGGCAGGGCACCAAGGGCCCGCAGGCCGAGCAGGTGCGGCCGGTCTGACCCACCCGTCGGCGCTGACGCGTCGACGTGGCCACGGACGGCCCGGTCGCCGGTGCGCGGCCCGGGCCGTCCGTGCCACCGGAGGCGGGACGCCCCTGCCTCAGGCGGCGTCGTCGAGCGCCTCGACGGCCAGGAGCACGCAGGCCGCGCTCCACCCCAGGGGTGCGACCGCGGCGGGCGTCCCGTCCGCGAGCAGCTTCTCGGGGATGGCTCCCGAGCCCGTGCGGTGGCGGTCGACGACGTCGAGCCAGCGCGCCGCCTGCTCGGCGTCGCCCTGCTCGGCTGCGACCCAGGCGTACAGCGTGGTCTGCGGGGTCCACGAGACCCCGT
>JAEWEJ010000346.1 GCA_023389455.1 Actinomycetes bacterium
GACGCCGGCCGTGAGGACGGCCGCGTCGACCCCGGGCGCGACCGCGTCGGGCAGCAGCATGCCGGCCGCCAGCAGCGCCGCCCAGGACGCCCACGCCACCGCGGCGGCGTGCCGCCGGGCGCGTCCGTACGCGGCCGGGGAGGTCGCGACGTCGTCGGTCGTGGCGGTGGCGCGGGGTCGTCGCGCGGTGACGACGGTGGCCGCGAGTCCCGCCAGTGCGGCGAGAGGGACGAGCAGGACCAGCGACATGCGTACCTCCGGTCGTGAGTCAATGAATCAATACTTTGACTCAATACGCGGCCGGATGTCGACCCCGCCGCGGTCGTGCGGGCTCCTGGATCTGTCCGACCCCCGACGTACGATGGGCCCATGAGTGAGCCGACCCCGCCGACCGGACCCGACGACCCGTTCGGACCGCAGGGCGGCACCTCTGTCCTCGAGCGCGCCGAGACGACCGAGCAGGTCGAGCCCGGCGACCACGAGCGCTTCGCGCACTACGTGCGCAAGGAGAAGATCATGGAGTCGGCGATGACCGGCAAGCCGGTCATCGCGCTGTGCGGCAAGGTCTGGGTGCCGGGTCGCGACCCGAACAAGTTCCCCGTGTGCCCCATCTGCAAGGAGGTCTACGACGGCCTCCGCGAGCCGCAGGACGGCGACGGCGGCTCGGACGGGGGAGGCGGCGCAGGACGCGGCTTCTTCGGCTTCGGCCGCGGCAAGGGCTCCGGCTCCGGCGCGGGCGGCGCGTGAGCGCGGCCCGCCGGTCCGTCGCCCCTGCCTCCACCCCCCAGCACCCCTCGACCGCGGCAGCGCAGCAGCTGCCGCCGGCGTTCCCCGCGCGTGCGCCGTGGGGTGCCGCGGGGAGCCTGCGGGCCTGGCAGGCGCAGGCGATCGACCTGTACCGCGAGCGCGCGCCGCGCGACTTCCTCGCCGTCGCGACGCCGGGCGCCGGCAAGACGACGTTCGCGCTGCGGATCGCCACGGAGCTGCTCGCGTCGGGCACCGTGCGGCGCGTGACGGTGGTCGCACCCACCGAGCACCTCAAGAAGCAGTGGGCGGACGCCGCCGCGCGCGTCGGCATCCGGCTGGACCCGCGGTTCACCAACGCCCAGGGGCGTCACGGCGCGGGCTACGACGGTGTCGCGGTGACGTACGCGCAGGTGGCCAGCAAGCCCGCGCTGCACGCGGCGCGCACGACCGCCGAGCGCACCCTCGTCATCCTCGACGAGGTGCACCACGGCGGTGACGCCCTGTCCTGGGGCGATGCGGTGCGCGAGGCGTTCGAGGGCGCGACGCGCCGGCTCGCGCTGACGGGCACGCCCTTCCGCTCGGACACCGCCCCGATCCCGTTCGTCACCTACGCGCCGGACGCGCAGGGCATCCGCCGCTCGGTCGCCGACTACACCTACGCGTACGGCGACGCGCTGCGCGACCACGTCGTGCGCCCCGTCATCTTCCTGTCCTACTCGGGGTCGATGCGCTGGCGCACCAAGGCGGGCGACGAGATCGCCGCACGCCTGGGCGAGCCGCTGACCAAGGACATGACGTCGCAGGCCTGGCGCACCGCGCTGGACCCCGACGGCGAGTGGATCCCGTCGGTCCTGGCGGCCGCCGACCGCCGGCTGACGGAGGTGCGGCGCACCGTCCCGGACGCCGGGGCGATGGTCATCGCCACGGACCAGACCGACGCCCGTGCCTACGCCGGGCACCTCGCGCGGCTCACGGGCCAGTCTCCGACGGTCGTGCTGTCCGACGACGCCGGCGCGAGCGACCGCATCGAGGAGTTCTCCGCGAGCGACTCGCGCTGGCTCGTCGCCGTCCGCATGGTCTCCGAGGGCGTCGACGTCCCTCGGCTGGCCGTGGGCGTCTACGCGACGAGCACCGCGACCCCGCTGTTCTTCGCCCAGGCGGTCGGACGGTTCGTGCGTGCACGCAAGCGCGGCGAGACGGCGTCGGTGTTCCTGCCGAGCGTCCCGCAGCTGCTGGAGCTGGCCGCCACGCTCGAGGTCGAGCGGGACCACGCGCTCGACAAGCCCACGAACGGCTCCGAGGACCCCGAGGGGGACCTGCTCGCGCTCGCGGAGCGCGAGGAGAAGGGTTCCGACGCGGTCGGCTCGGACGGCGTCGTCGGCTCCTTCCAGGCGCTCGAGGCCCAGGCGTCGTTCGACCGCGTCCTGTTCGACGGCGGCGAGTTCGGGACGGGTGCCGAGGTGGGCTCCGACGAGGAGCTCGACTTCCTCGGGCTGCCCGGCCTGCTCGACGCGGACCAGGTCACGACGCTGCTGCGGCAGCGTCAGGCCGACCAGCAGGGGGCGCGCCGCGCGCGCTCCCAGCCGGAGCCGGAGGTCATGGACCACCGCAAGCAGGCCGAGCTGCGCAAGGAGCTCGCTCAGCTCGTCGGTGCGTGGGCGCGGCGCAGCGGGCAGCCGCACGCGACCGTCCACGCCGAGCTGCGCCGGCGCTGCGGCGGACCCGAGGTCGCGCTGGCCGCCCCGGACCAGCTCGAGGCGCGCGTGGCACTGCTCCGCGGGTGGTTCGTCGGTAAGCGCTGACGGCGTCGGGCAAGCGGCCGAGGGCGCATCGCCCCCCGTTGCCGGACATCTGTCCGTCTCAGTATGCGGACCATGAGAAATCGATGAATCCGCAGGTCAGTGCGCTGGACACGTGACCACATACCAGTGGAACCCTGCTCCGCAACTCGACCGTTCGGCGTGCCGAGCGGGCCCGTGACTGCCACGCTCTTCCCGTGACAAAGACGGCGCCGGGTACCCCCGGTGCCGAACTCGGAGCCTGGCGGCCACGTTCCGCCGGGCGTTCGCACGAAAGGGTGCTCACATGCCGTCCTGGCTCATCCTCATTCTCGTCGGTGTGGTCCTCGTCGTCCTCGGCGTCGCCACCAACATCGGCCAGTTCCTCATCTGGATCGGCGTCATCGTGCTGGTCGTGAGCCTGATCCTCGGCCTCGTGGGTCGCGGTCGGTCGCGCACGAGGATCTAGTCCTCCGCACGGTCGACACCGTCGACCAGTGCCGCCGGGCCGGGACGCGTCATGCGTCCCGGCCCGTGCTGCGTCCGGGGGCCGGCTCAGCCGAGGCGCAGCTCGACGGTCGACACCGCGGCCTCGTCCGCGGACAGCCGGCGCGCCCCGCGCGGCAGCTCGTCGCGCGACGCGGCGTGGCGCTGCGCGGCGGCCCGCACGCCCTCGGCGGCGGTCAGCCCGGGCAGCACCTCGCCGTCCACCACGAGCGGTACGTGCAGCGGCCGCAGGGTCGGGTCGTCCTCGCGCCCCTCGCCACGGGTCCACCGCGCGACGTCGTCGTCCGAGCCGACCACCAGCACCTCCTCGACGGCGCGACCGTTCGCGTCGAGCCGCCGTGCGGCGCCCTTGCGGCCCCCCAGGCTCGTCTTCGAGCGGGACGCCTTCGCCACCGGCTCCATCTGCCCGGACGCGCCCTCGCGCGCCACCAGCTTGTAGACCATCCCGCAGGTGGGCGCCCCGGACCCCGTGACCAGGGCCGTGCCCACGCCGTACGAGTCCACGGGCGCCACGGCCAGCGCCGCGATCGCGTACTCGTCGAGGTCGCTGGTCACCACGATCCGGGTGTCGTGCGCCCCCGCGGCGTCGAGCTGGGCCCGGACCTCCTGCGCCAGGACCGCCAGGTCGCCCGAGTCCAGACGCACGGCCCCGAGGCCCGTGCCCGCGGCGGCCAGCGCGCGCTCGACACCGCGCCGGACGTCGTACGTGTCGACGAGCAGGGTCGTGCCGGGGCCGGAGGAGCGCACCTGCGAGGCGAAGGCCGCCTCCTCGTCGTCGTGCAGGAGCGTGAAGGCGTGCGCCGCGGTCCCGATCGTGCGCAGCCCGTAGCGCCGCCCGGCCTCGAGGTTGGAGGTCCCGGCGAACCCGGCGACGGCGGCGGCGCGGGCGGCCGCGACCGCCGCGTCCTCGTGCGCGCGGCGGGCGCCCATCTCCAGGCACGGGCGGTCCACCGCCGCGCTGGTCATGCGGGACGCCGCCGACGCGACGGCCGAGTCGTAGTTGAGGACGGACAGCACCAGCGTCTCCAGCAGCACCGCCTCGGCGAACGTGCCCTCGACGACGAGCACGGGGGACTGCGGGAAGAACATCTCGCCCTCCGCGTAGCCCACGGCGCTGCCCCGGAACCGGTAGCCGGCGAGGAACTCGAGGGTGGCGTCGTCCACCACGCGCTCGTCCGCGAGCCAGTCGAGCTCCGGGGTGCCGAACCGGAAGGCGGCGAGCTGCTCGAGCACGCGGCCCATGCCGGCGAAGACGCCGTAGCGACGGCCCGGCGGCAGCCGCCGGGTGAACACCTCGAAGACGCAGCGCCGCTGCGCGGTGCCGTCGGCGAGCGCGGCCTGCAGCATCGTCAGCTCGTAGCGGTCGGTGAGCAGCGCGGTGCTGCCCGACCCGACGGCCGCGACGGCCGGGGTGGTCGTGGTCGGCGCCGGTGCGTGGGTCTCGGTCATCCCGTCAACGTAGACGCCCGACGGCGGGCAGGGCACCCGTCACCCGACCCGGCCCACCTACAGTGGGCGTCGTGCCCGCGATGACCGTGCCCGACGTGCGCCCCGAGGTGGACGAGGCGACCTCGACGGGCGACGCCTGGGTGACGATCGTCTGGAACGACCCCGTCAACCTCATGACCTACGTCACGTACGTGTTCCGGACGTACTTCGGCTACCCGAAGGAGAAGGCGGACCGGCTGATGCGTCAGGTGCACGAGGAGGGGCGCGCGGTCGTCTCGACCGGCAACCGCGAGGCCATGGAGGTCGACGTGCAGGCCATGCACTCCTACGGGCTGTGGGCGACCATGCAGCGCGGCGGGCAGTGATGCGGGCGTTCCGCCGGCAGAAGGGCCGGTACGTCGCGCAGCTCGACGCGAGCGAGCGGGCCGTCGTCGCGTCCGTCGTCGCCGACGTCGCCGAGCTGCTGGGTGCCGGCCGGCTCGAGGACGGGCCCACCCCCTCGTCGACGGCGCAGCCCGCCCCGGGCGCCCCGACCGGGTGGTCGGTGCGCACCGCGCCGGTGCCGCCGCCCCAGGACCCGGCGGTGCGGCGCCTGCTGCCCGACGCGTCGCGCGACGACCCCGAGGTGGCCGGCGAGTTCCGTCGCCTCACGGAGGACGACCTGCGCGCCCGCAAGATCGCGCGCCTGCGGTCCCTGTGGTCGGCGCTGGTGCACGGGGAGCCCGGCTGGCCGGAGCACGCGCTGGTGGTGTCCCCGGACGCGGCGGACGACGTCGCGGCGACGCTCACGGACCTGCGCCTGGTGCTCGGCGAGCGCCTGCAGATCCGCACGGACGCGGACTCCGAGGCCCTCTACGACGGGCTGGACAGCGCGGACGAGGACGACGTCCGCGCGTACCTGGCCTCGGTGTACGGCGCGCTGTCGTGGCTGCAGGAGTCGCTGCTGGCTGTGATGCTCGACGCACCGAGGCGTCCGGGCACGGGTCGCGGGCGGTCCGACGGCTAGTCTCGGGCGCGTGAGCGACGCGCCCATCGGCATCTTCGACTCCGGCGTCGGCGGCCTGACGGTGGCCCGTTCCGTCCTCGACCAGCTGCCGCACGAGTCCACGCTGTACATCGGCGACACGCTCAACGGCCCCTACGGCCCCAAGCCGCTGGCCGCCGTGCGGGCGCACGCGCTCGAGATCATGGACGACCTCGTGGACGCGGGCGTGAAGATGCTCGTCATCGCGTGCAACAGCGCGTCGGCGGCGGTGCTGCGCGACGCCCGGGAGCGCTACACGCTGCGCCGTGGCCTGCCCGTCGTCGAGGTCGTGCTGCCCGCGGCCCGCCGGGCCGTCGCGGCGACGCGCAACGGGCGCATCGGGGTGATCGGCACCCGGGCCACGATCGACTCGCGCGCGTACGACGACGCGTTCGCGGTCGCGGGCGTCGAGCTGACGTCGCGCGCCTGCCCGCGGTTCGTCGAGCTGGTGGAGGCGGGCGTGACGTCGGGTCCGGACGCGCTGGCCACCGCCCACGAGTACCTGGACCCCGTGCGCGAGGCCGGGGTCGACACCCTCGTGCTCGGCTGCACCCACTACCCCCTGCTGACCGGCGTCATCTCGTACGTCATGGGCGACCAGGTCACCCTCGTGTCGAGCGCCGAGGAGACCGCCAAGGACGTGTACCGCACGCTCGTGGCGCACGGGCTGGAGCGTGACCCCGCGTCGGGGCCGGCCACCCACCGGTTCCTGGCGACGGGCGATCCCGTGTCGTTCGCGACCCTCGCCCGGCGGTTCCTGGGGCCGGAGGTCGAGTCGGTCGAGCCCCGGGGGGCGCTGCGATGAGGCTGGTCGTGCTGGGCTGCGCGGGGTCGTTCCCCGGCCCCGCGTCGGCCGCGTCCTCCTACCTGGTGCAGGCCGAGGACGCCGACGGGCGCACCTGGTCCGTGCTGCTGGACCTGGGCAACGGTGCGCTCGGCGCCCTGCAGCGGTGGGGCGACCCGGCGGAGCTCGACGCCGTCGCCCTCTCGCACCTGCACGCCGACCACGTCGCCGACATGGCCGTGCTCGCGGTGTACCGGCGCTACCGTCCCGCCGGACGGCTGCCGCGGCTGGCCGTGCACGGGCCGCAGGGCACGCGCGAGCGCCTCGGCCACCTGGCCGGGCACGACCCCGCGACCGATCCCGGCGAGCAGTTCGACGTCCGGACGTGGCGACCGGGCGAGCAGGTGGTGGTCGGGCCTCTGACGCTGGAGGCCGTGCCCGTCGAGCACCCGGTGCCCGCCTTCGGGGTCCGCGTCACCGGCCCGTCGGAGGCGGACCCGGCCCGGCGGGTCGTCCTCGCGTACAGCGGCGACACGGACGCCTGCCCCGGGCTGGACGACCTCGCGACGAACGCCGACCTGCTGCTGGCCGAGGCCGCGTTCGTGGAGGGTCGCGACGACCACGTCCGTGGGGTGCACCTCACGGGCCGTCGGGCCGGCGAGGCCGCCGCGCGCGGCGGCGCGCGCGCCCTGCTCCTCACGCACGTCCCGCCGTGGAACGACCCGCACGTCGCGCTGGACGAGGCGCGCGCGGTCTACGACGGCCCGGTGACCTCTGCCGTGCCGGGCGCGACGCACACCCTCTGACGCGACGCACCCCCGCTGACGCGACGCCTGCCGGACCACCGCCCGCCGCGTGCGGCCGCCCGTGGCGCGGCGGCGCGCGGACCGGTTCGGAACCAGGGCCGCGGCGCACGTAGGGTCGTGCGCATGGTGAGCGGTGACGGTACGGGCACGGGTGCGGGTACGACGGCGCGAGCGCTGCGCGCGGACGGACGACGGGCGGACGAGCTGCGGCCGGTGACGATCACCCGGCGCTTCCTCGACGCGGGCGAGGGCTCGGTGCTCGTCGAGTTCGGCGGCACCAAGGTGCTGTGCGTCGCGTCGTTCACGGAGGGTGTGCCGCGCTGGCGCAAGGGCTCGGGCGAGGGCTGGGTGACCGCCGAGTACGCGATGCTCCCGCGCGCCACGGGCAGCCGCTCGGACCGCGAGTCGGTGCGCGGCAAGGTCGGCGGCCGCACGCACGAGATCTCGCGCCTGGTCGGGCGCTCGCTGCGGGCCGTCGTCGACGTCGCCGCGCTCGGGGAGAACACGATCGTGCTGGACTGCGACGTCCTGCAGGCCGACGGCGGCACGCGGACCGCCGCCATCACCGGGGCGTACGTCGCCCTCGCCGACGCCGTCGCGTGGGCGACGTCGAAGCGGCTCGTGAAGCCCGGCCGCACGGTCCTCAAGGACTCCGTCGCGGCCGTCAGCGTCGGGATCGTCGACGGCGTGCCGGTCCTCGACCTGCCGTACGTCGAGGACGTGCGGGCCGAGACGGACATGAACGTCGTCACGACCGGCTCCGGCGCCTTCGTCGAGGTGCAGGGCACCGCGGAGCACGCCCCGTTCGACCGTGCCGAGCTCGACGCGCTGCTGGACCTCGCGGTGGCCGGCACCGCGCAGCTCACCGCCCTGCAGGCCGCTGCCCTCGCGGCACCCGCGGGCGACGGCAGCGCGACGCGCTCGGTCGCGCCGTGACGCCGGTCGACGGCGTCGTCGTCCCGGCCGGCACCCGGCTGGTGCTCGCGACGCACAACGCCCACAAGGTCGGCGAGCTGCGCGCGATCCTGGCGCCGGCGCTGCCCGACCTGGACCCGGCCGCCGTGCTGGGCGCGCGTGACGTCCACGCTCCCGAGCCGGTCGAGGACGGGCTGACGTTCCAGGAGAACGCCCTGATCAAGGCCCGTGCGCTGGCGGCCGCCACCGGTGTGGCCGCGGTGGCGGACGACTCCGGCCTCAGCGTCGACGTGCTCGGCGGTGCGCCCGGGATCTTCTCCGCCCGCTGGGCCGGGCGGCACGGCGACGACGCGGCCAACCTCGCGCTGCTGCTCGCCCAGCTCGCGGACATCGCGCCCGCCCACCGCGGCGCGCGCTTCGTCTGCGCGGCGGCGCTGGTGACCCCCGACGGCACCGAGCACGTCGAGGTCGGGACGCTCGAGGGCACGCTCGCCACGGCGCCGCGCGGCACCCACGGCTTCGGCTACGACCCGGTCCTCGTCCCGCACGGCGACACCCGCACCTGCGCGGAGCTCACGCCGCAGGAGAAGAACGCGATCAGCCACCGCGGGCAGGCCTTCCGCGCCCTCGTGCCGCACCTGGTGGCGGCGCTGCGCGCATGACCGCGCCGGCGGCACCGCGGCCCGGCGACGTCCAGCTCGTCGCCGAGGCCGTGACGTTCGGCTACCCGGGACGGCCCGTCCTCGACCGCCTCGACCTCACGGTCTCGCCGGGCGACCGCATCGGGCTGGTGGGGGAGAACGGCGCGGGCAAGTCGACGCTGCTCGGCGTCCTCGCCGGCCGGCTGCACCCGCAGGGTGGGCGCGTGCGCCGCCACGGCACCCTCGCGGTGGTCGAGCAGGACCTCGAGGTGGGCGACGGCGACACGATCGGCACCCTCGTCGACGCCACGGCCGCCGCGACGCGCGCCGCGGCTGCCGACCTGCAGGCGGCGATCGACGACTTCGACCACGACGGCGGCGACGTCACGGCGCTGTCCACCGCGATCGCGCGCTACGAGCACCTCGCCGCGTGGGACGTCGACCGGCGGGTCGACGAGGGGCTGTCACGGCTGCACGCCCCGCGCGACCGCGACCGCCGCCTGGCCGAGCTCAGCGTGGGTGAGCGCTACCGCGTACGGCTCGCCTGCCGCCTGGCCGAGCGCGCCGACCTGCTGCTGCTCGACGAGCCGACGAACCACCTCGACGCCGGCGGTGTCGAGCACCTCACCGCGCAGCTGCGGGCGTGGACGGGCGGCCTGGTCATCGTCACGCACGACCGCCGCCTGCTCGACGACGTCATGACCGCGATCCTCGACATGGACCCGTCGATGGACGGCAGGCCGGTGCTCTACGGCGCCGCCCGCTACGCCGACTACCGCTTCGCACGCGACCAGATGCTGCGCCGGTGGCGCGTCCGGTACCGCGCGGAGCGCAAGCGCGCACGGGTCCTCGCGCAGCGCCTCGACGCGTCGTACGAGGGGCTGTCCGACGAGTGGCGCCCGCCCAAGGGGTCGCAGGCGCACCGGCGCGCGACGCGGGCGCGTCAGCACGTGAAGGCTGCCGACCGCCTCGTCCAGCGCCTCGAGGCGCAGGCGGTGGAGGTGCCCGTGCCGCCGTCCGTGCTGCAGTTCCCGGACCTGCCGTCGGTGCCCGCCGGGTACGGCGGGGGGCCGCTCCTGGACCTGCGGGGCCCGCGGGTGGCGGGTCGGGTGGACCTGCCCGGACGTCGCGTGGACGTGATGCCCGCCGGCCGCCTGCTGGTCACCGGCGGCAACGGCGCCGGCAAGTCGACCCTGCTCGCGGCGCTCGTGGGGTCGCTCGCGCTGGACCGCGGCGCCCGCAGCGTGGCGCCCGGCGTCCGCCTCGGGGTCCTGGCGCAGGAGGGCGTGGGGGAGCGGCCGGCCGCACCCGCCGGCGCGTCGCCGACCGCGTTCGACGCGTACGCCCGCCACGCGCTCGACCTGCTCGAGGCCGGGTCGCTCGACCCCGACCAGCTCGTGCCAGTCGCAGCCCTGGGCCTGCTCACCGAGGAGGACCTGGACCGCCCCCTGCGCGAGCTGTCCGTCGGTCAGCGGCGCCGGTTCGACCTCGCGTGCGCGCTGCTGGCCGCCCCGCACGTGCTCGTGCTGGACGAGCCCACGAACCACCTGTCGGTCGGGCTCGTGGACGACCTCACGGTGGCGCTGCGGGCCACGTCGGCGGCGGTCGTCGTGGCCACGCACGACCGGCAGCTGCGTGCCGACCTGGCGGACTGGCCCCGGCTCGACCTGGGGAGCGGGCCCCGGGGCTGACGCGCGGTGCGTGCTCACGCACCGCGCGGGTGGCGTCAGGGCAGCCGGCCCGCCCACGCCATCGCCTGGCGCAGCAGGAGCCCCTGCCCGCCGTTCATCTCCACCTGGACGGCCTCGGTGCAGGCCTCCTCCGGGGTGAGCCACGCGAGGTCCAGCGCGTCCTGCTGGGGGCGGCAGTCCCCGGAGACCGGGACGACGTACGCGAGCGAGACCGCGTGCTGGCGCGGGTCGTGGTACGGCGTGACGCCCGGCGTGGGGAAGTACTCGGCCACCGTGAACGGCTGCGGGGAGGCGGGCACCTGCGGCAGCGCGACCGGGCCGAGGTCCTTCTCGATGTGCCGCAGCAGCGCGTCGCGGACCCGCTCGTGGTACATCACGCGGCCCGAGACGAGGGCCCGGGTCATGACGCCCTCCGGCGTCACGCGCAGCAGCAGGCCGACGGCGACGACGTCGCCCGACTCGTCGACGCGCACGGGAACGGCGTCGACGTAGAGGATCGGCAGCTGGGAGCGGGCGGTGGCGATCTGCTCGGCGGACAACCAGCCGGCGGGACGCTCGGGGCCACGGGGGTACTCGGCGGACGCGGTCACCGTGCAGTTGTACCCCGTCCGCGCCGCGGGGGCCGCATCGCCCCGCTGACGGTGCGCGCGGGGAATACCCTCGCCGGCCGCTGTGCTGTAGGCGAGGACCCCGCAGGATGGAGAGACACCCATGGCCACCACCACGCTGACCGCAGCCACCATCGCCGACACGATCAAGGACAACGAGATCGTCCTGGTCGACTTCTGGGCGGCCTGGTGCGCCCCGTGCCGCATGTTCGGCCCCGTGTTCGAGGCGTCGAGCGAGCAGCACCCGGAGATCGTGCACGCCAAGGTCGACACCGAGGCGGAGCAGCAGCTCGCCGCGGAGCTGCAGATCACGTCGATCCCGACGCTCATGGCGTTCCGGGACGGCATTCTCGTCTTCAACCAGGCCGGCGCCCTTCCCGCGCCCGCGCTCGAGCAGGTCGTCTCGGCCGTCAAGGAGCTCGACATGGACGAGGTCCGCGCCAAGATCGCGGAGCGCTCCCCGGTCGCCTGACCCACCCCCTCCCGACGGCGGGGCGAACCGTTTCGGTTCGCCCCGCCGTCTGCGGTTGCCGCCCTTCGAGGGCGTGCTTACCGTGGTGTGAGATCGCTCTCACCGCAGCGTGACCAACGGGGGTCGCGCGGGGAACGGTCACGGTGCGCGGCAACGGAGCAGCGCACCGGTCGCAGGGGCGACCGCCGGGTGCACCGCACGCGACGGGGTCGCCTTGGGGGCTCCACACCATGCCATCAACATCACGGACCCCTCGGGGGTCCTTCATCCAGCACGCCCTGGACACGGTCGAGGTGCCGAGGTGGCGACGCGGGGTCGCGACCACGGCGGCGCTCGCGCTGACCGTGGCCGCCGCTCTCGTCGTCGTCCCGCGCGTCGACGCCCTCGCCGCCGACGGCATCGTCGACGTCGGCGCCGGAGGCTACGCCGCTGCGCCGGTGGGACCGACGCCCGAGGGGTGCGACTCGGTCGAGGCCGACCCCCGGTCGGCTCTCACCGACGACGCACCCGACGGCGCTCTGCCCACCAACGACTGGTGGTCGTCGCTGCTGTACAAGCGGCTCGACTGCCGGCTGAGCGAGCCGCTGCACGCCCACCCGGTCTCGTACCAGCCGACGCCCGGCGGGCTCGGGCTGTCGACGCCGCGGGAGGCGACGCTCTCGGGCACGCCCGGGGGCATCGGCGAGTTCCACTTCACGTTCGTGCAGGACCTGGTGGTCGGCGTGGCCGGCCTCGAGGCACCCACGGTGCAGGTCGCGGGCTGGACGGACTGGACGGTCACGCCGTCCTGGTCGGACGGCACGCGGAGCCTGCGTGCGACCATCGGCCACGGCCTGCCCACGTCGTGGTACCACGTCGAGGGCGGTGACGCGGTGCTGTCGTCGACCCACGACGTGCGCGTCTGGTCGCAGGACGGCGCGACGCTCGGGTTCACCGCCAACGGCCACGACTACGCCGCCCACGCCCCCTCCGGCGCCACCTGGTCGGTGTCGGGATCGACCCTGCGCTCGTCGCTGGGCGGCCGGGGCTACCTGGCGGTGACGGCGCTCGCCACGGGCGCCGACGCGACGGACACCGACCGGATCGCCGCGCTCGCGGCCGTCGACGGGTCCGCGTTCGCCGAGGTCACCAGCACCACCGCCGACTACACCTACGACGCGGCCGGCGGTGTCGTGCGCACGACCTACCGGCTGGGGACCACCCCGCTGGAGGGCGGCGCGAGCGGCGCGCTCGTCGCGCTGTACCCGCACCAGCAGCGGTACGTCACGGGTGTCGACGGTGACGAGCTCGGCGCGACCTACCCCAGCCCGCGCGGCACCATGACGGCCTACGCGGGGACGACCTCCTTCACCACGGCGACGCCGTTCACGGGCGTCCTGCCCGAGGTCCCGGCCGTCGCGACGTCGTCGGGGTCGGCCCGCGTGACGCTCGACGCGCTGCTGGCCGAGGCGGCGGCCGACCCGCTGCCGATCCTGCGGGCCGACACGTACTGGACCGGCAAGGCGCTGGGCCGGGCGACGCGCATCGTCGAGATCGCGGACCAGCTGGGTGCCACGGAGATCCGTGACGCGACGCTGGCGCGTGTCCGCGCCACGCTCACCGAGTGGTTCACGGCGACGCCCGGCAAGACGGCGCAGGTGTTCGCGTACGACGAGCGCTGGGGGACCCTCATCGGGTACCCGGCGTCGTACGGCTCGGACACCGAGCTGAACGACCACCACTTCCACTACGGGTACTTCGTGGCCGCGGCCGCCACCCTGGCGCGGTTCGACCCGCAGTGGGCGTCGGACGGGCAGTACGGCGGCATGGTGGACCTGCTGATCCGCGACGCCAACGGGTACGACCGGTCCGAGACCCGGTTCCCGTACCTGCGGGACTTCGACGTGTACGCGGGCCACGACTGGGCGTCGGGTCACGGCGCGTTCGTCGCGGGCAACAACCAGGAGTCCAGCTCCGAGGGCATGAACTTCGCCGGCGCGCTCGTGCAGTGGGGCGAGGCCACCGGGGACACGGCCGTGCGGGACGCGGGCGCGTACCTGTACGCCACGCAGGCCGCGGCGATCCAGGAGTACTGGTTCGACCGTGCCGACGCGATCCCGGACGGGTTCGGGCACTCGACGCTCGGCATGGTCTGGGGCGACGGCGGCACGTACTCGACGTGGTTCTCGGGCGAGGCCGAGATGATCCAGGGGATCAACACGCTGCCCATCACCGGCTCGCACCTGTACCTCGGCACGCGACCGGACGACGTCCGGTCGAACTACGCCGAGCTGGTGAAGGCCAACGGCGGGCCGCCCACGGTCTGGCAGGACATCCTGTGGAGCTACCTGGCGCTGGGCGACCCCGACGAGGCGCTGCGCCTGCTGCAGGCGAACCCTGGCTACCCGGTCGAGGAGGGGGAGTCGCGGGCGCACACGTTCCACTGGATCGCCAACCTCGCGGCGCTCGGGACGCTGGACACCACGGTGCACGGCGACAACCCGCTGTCCGCGGTGTTCGTGAAGGGCGGCGCCCGCACGTACGTGGCCGCCAACCCGACGTCGGCCGCCCGGACCGTGTCCTTCAGCGACGGCACGCGCGTCCAGGTCCCGGCGGGCAGGACGGTCGCGACGGGCGCCCGGACCTGGTCCGGCGGGGGAGCCGTGGGCGGACCGGGTGGGCCGTCGCCGACGGTGAGCCCGAAGCCGACGGTGAGCCCGAAGCCCACGGTCAGCCCGTCACCGAAGCCCACGGTCAGCCCGACGCCGAGCCGGGACCTGACGCTGGGCCTCGGGTCCGGCGGACGGCTCGTGCCGGCACCGGCGCCGGCCGGCACCCTCGAGGTGCCCGCCGCGCGCGGCATCGACACGGTGAGCGAGCCGCCCGGCGCGCTCGTCCTGACGGCCACCGGCCTGACGGCCCGTGCCACGGGTGGCACCACGGCGTTCGACGTCGCCCTCGACGCGGGCTCCCGCGTCGGGAACGGCACGCGGCTGTCGGTGCAGTACGACCTGACGGGCGACGGCACGTGGGACCGGACCGAGGTGTACCGGTACTTCGCGACCGACCCGGTCCCCGGCTCCGAGCGGTACACGCAGGCCGTGGGCCTGGACCGGGCGAGCGGGGCGCTGGGTGACCTGCGCGGCGGGACGGTGCGGGTGGCGCTGTGGAACGCCATCGGCAGCGGGCCGTCGACGGTGGGGACCGGCGACTCGGTGCTCGTGCTGCCGTTCCGCTGACGCGGGCGTGGGGGGGGGGGGGGCGCGCCCCCCCCCCCCCCCCCCCCCCCCCCCCCGGG
>JAEWEJ010000040.1 GCA_023389455.1 Actinomycetes bacterium
GCGTCGTCGTAGTCGACCAGGTCGACGTCGGTCGTCGTGCTCATCAGGCTGCCCCTCCGGCCAGCTCGGGGGCGCGGCCCAGCAGCGGGCCCTCCCAGCTCGTCTCGAGCAGCGCCTCGAGCGCCGCCCCCACGCGGTACAGGCGCGCGTCCTGCCGCGCCGGCGCCAGGATCTGGAAGCCGACGGGCAGGCCGTCGTCCGACAGCCCGTTCGGCAGCGACATGCCCGGGACCCCCGCGAGGTTCGCGGGGATCGTCGCGACGTCGTTCAGGTACATCGCCAGCGGGTCGTCCAGCTTCTCGCCCAGCTTGAAGGCGGTCGTCGGGGCCGTCGGCGAGACCAGCACGTCGGCCGCCTCGAACGCCGCGGCGAAGTCGCGCTGGATGAGCGTGCGGACCTTCTGCGCCGAGCCGTAGTACGCGTCGTAGTAGCCCGCGCTCAGTGCGTACGTGCCCAGGATGACGCGGCGCTTGACCTCGTCGCCGAAGCCCTGCCCGCGGGTCGCCGCCATGACGCGCTCGGCGGTCACCGGGCCCTCGCTCGGCTCGACGCGCAGGCCGAAGCGCATGCCGTCGAACTTGGCGAGGTTGCTCGACGCCTCGGCCGGCAGGATCAGGTAGTACGCCGCGAGCGCGTACGCGAACGAGGGGCACGAGACCTCGACGACCTCGGCACCCGCACCGCGCAGCGCGGCCAGCGACTCCTCGAACCGCGCGAGCACGCCGGGCTGGTAGCCCTCGCCCTGCAGCTCGCGGATGACGCCGACCTTCACCCCGGTCAGGTCACCCGACGCGCCCTCGCGGGCCGCGGCGACGTAACCCGTGGCCGGGTCGGTCAGCGACGTCGAGTCGCGCGGGTCGTGCCCGCCGATCAGCTCGTGCAGCAGCGCCGAGTCGAGCACCGTGCGCGTGCACGGGCCCGCCTGGTCCAGGCTCGACGCCAGGGCGATCAGGCCGTAGCGCGACACGCTGCCGTACGTCGGCTTGACGCCGACCGTGCCGGTGACGGCCGCGGGCTGGCGGATCGAGCCACCGGTGTCGGTACCGATCGCGAGCGGCGCCTCGTAGGCGGCGACGGCCGCGGCCGACCCGCCGCCGGAGCCGCCGGGGATGCGCTCGAGGTCCCACGGGTTGTGCGTGTTGCCGTAGCCCGAGTGCTCGGTCGACGAGCCCATGGCGAACTCGTCCATGTTCGTCTTGCCGAGGATCGGCAGGCCCGCGGCCTTGATGCGCTCGACGAGGGTGGCGTCGTACGGGGGCACCCAGCCCTCGAGGATGCGCGAGCCGGCCGTGGTGGGCAGGCCGCGCGTCACGACGACGTCCTTGACGGCGATCGGCACGCCCGCGAGCGCGTGCAGGTCCTCGCCCGCCGCACGCCGGGCGTCGACGTCGGCGGCCGTGGCCAGCGCCTCGTCGGCGGCGACGTGCAGGTACGCGTGGACGGCCGGCTCCACGGCCGCGATGCGGTCGAGGTGCGCCTGCGTCGCCTCGACGCTCGTCACGTCACGCGCGGTCAGCCGGTCGGCCAGCTCCGCCGCGGTCATCCGGGTCAGGTCGCTCACGTCACTCCTCCCCGAGGATCTGCGGGACGAGGAACTTGCCGTCGCGGGCCGCGGGGGCCTGCGCGAGCACCTCGTCACGGTCGAGGGGCGTGACCGGCTCGTCGGCGCGGAACACGTTGGTCAGCGGCAGCGGGTGGCTCGTCGCGGGGACGTCCGGGGTGGCGACCTCGGACACGCGGGCGACGGACTCGACGATGACGTCGAGCTCGCCCGCCAGCCGGTCGAGCTCCGCCGGTGTCAGGTCGATCCGGGCCAGCGCGGCGACGCGCGCGACCTCGTCGCGGGAGAGGGTGGACATGGTCCGTGAGTCTAGTCGCGGGCGGGTGCGCGGTGTCCGCGCTCAGCCGACCCGGGACGTCGCGGCGCTGACGAGCGCGAGCAGCGCCTCCGCGTAGGCGTCCGCCGCCTCGTCGGCCGTGAACACCCGCTCGGGCTGACCGACGAGCTCGACGAGCACCTGGTACCGCCCGTCGAGCGAGCGGGCCAGGCTCCGGAACGTCCCACCGAGCAGCTCGCGCATCTGGTCCTCGCGCGGCAGCCAGAGCGCGTCCTCCTGACGCACGGAGTCCAGCGCCCACTCCGTCGTGCCGTTGAACCCCAGGACGGTGCCCGTGGGGTACTCGTGCGCCTCGACCACCATCTCGGAGATCGTGAACACCTCGCCGCCCATGTCGGCGCCGCGCAGGACGAACCTGTCGCCCGCACGCGGGTGCCACTGCAGTCCGGCGGCCTCCAGGGCCACGGCGTTGTCGGTCGAGAGCATGCGTCCAGTATCGGTGCCCCGCGGCCGTTCGGCCCGCCCGGCGACGTGCGGCACGCGACCCGCGTGCACCGCCACGACGTGCGAGCAGCGCCCCGACGCGCCGCCGTCAGCAGCCCGCGGCGGCCGCCCCCGGCTGCTCGCGGTACGCGTACCGGTGCGCGAGGCGGAACCCGAGCGCCGCGTACAGCCGGTGCGCCGCCACGTTGTCGGCCTCGACCTGGAGGAACGCACGCCGCGCGCCGGCGCGGACGGCAGCCGCGAGCGCCTCCTGCGTCAGCACCCGCCCGATGCCGCGGCGTCGCGCGGCGGGGACGACCTGCAAGCAGGACAGGGCGACCCAGTCGCCGGTCGGCGCGGCGCGGATGACCCCGAGGTCGACGCCGTCCGCGTCCGTTGCCGTCAGGTAGAGGGCCGGTGCCCCGGTCACGATCGTGCGCGACGTGGCGCGCGCGCCGCCCTTGCCGGCGAGCCACAGGTCCAGCCAGGGGTCGTCCGGCGCGTCGGCGACGCGGACGGTGACGCCGTGCGCCTCCCCCGCGTCCCGTGCGCGCACGGGCGCGCCGGGCACCGCCTGCAGGTCCCGGACCAGGACGTCCGCGACGGCCGCCTCGACGTAACCGCGCGCCGCGAGCTCCGCGACCAGGCCTGACGGGGTCGGCAGGTCGCCGACGCGGAAGACGGCCGGGGCGTCGTCCTCCCGGTACAGCCGCTCCACACGGTCGACCACCGCCGGCAGGTCGCCGACCTCGCCCAGTGCGAGCGTCGAGCCCGCCCTGCGGGTGACGCCGCCCGACAGCCCGACCTGCCAGCCCTCGACGTCCACGACGCGGGGCGCCGGCCAGGTCGCGGCCTCGACGAGCGCACCCGGTGCGCTCGGTGCGCGCCACGCCAGGACGCGCATCTGCACCTGGTCCGACCAGTCGCGCTCGGGCCGGGCGGCGAAGCCGAGCCGCGCGTACAGCCGCTGCGCGGCGTGCATGGGGTCGAGGGTCGAGAGGACCACGTCGCGCGCGCCCCGGCCGACGGCCGCGCCCAGCGCCGCGACGACGAGACGCTCCGCGACGCCGGCGCGACGTGCCGCGGGGTCCACCGCGAGCATCCGCAGCTCGACCTCGTCGTCACGCGCGATCTCGGCGTAGGGGGACCCCGCGTCGGCCAGGGTCACCGTGCCGAGCACCCGCTCGGCGGGCGCGCCGCCGGGAGCGGCGGCCCCGCAC
>JAEWEJ010000044.1 GCA_023389455.1 Actinomycetes bacterium
CGGGACGCCCTGCGCGACGGCGTCGTCGACCGCGCGCAGGACGTGCCACGCGAGGCGCTCGGCCTCCCACGGGTCGTCGTCGCGTGACGTCCCGGTCGCCGCCGCCACGGCCTCGCGCACCAGGCGGGCGGGCGGCTCGAAGTCGATGCGGGCGCACACGCCGCCCTCGCCGTCCGGGCCGGCGCCCAGGCGGTGCGACAGCCGCTGCGCGACCCACCGCTCGACGCCCCGCGTGGGCACCGCGACGACCTCACGGGCGAAGGGGTCGGAGCCTGCCGGCACGTCCACCAGGACGTCGGCCAGCGCGTCGACCAGCACGTCCGCGCGCTCGCTGGTGTGCACCCGCAGGGCGCGCGTCGCGGGCCGTCCCGTGGTCGTCACCCGACGCACGCTAGCGAACCGCGGGGACACCGACGTCCCGTCCACAGGCCCGGGACCCCGCGCGTCCTGCAGCGCGGGACCGGTCGGTCAGGACCAGAGGCCGCGGGCGAGCAGCACGTCGCGCAGCAGGTCGGCGCGGTCCGTGACCAGGCCGTCGACGCCCAGGTCCAGCAGCCGGTGCATCTCGGCGGGCTCGTTCACGGTCCACACGTGCACCGCGCGGCCCGCGGCGTGCGCGACGGCGACGGTGCCCGCGTCGACGACCCGCAGACGTCCCTGCGCGACGGGCACCTGCAGGGCGTCCACCTCCCGCAGCGCGCGCGCCGCCAGACGGTCGGCACGGGCGCGGTGGGCCAGGAGGAACCCCGCGACCTCGCCGGTCGCGGCGGACGTCGCCACCGGTCGGCTCAGGCGCGCGACCGTCGCCCGGCGCCGGGCGACGGAGAACGACGCCACGCACACGCGGTCGTGCGACGCGGTGCGCTCGATCGCGTCGGCCACGGGGCCGATCGCGTGCTCGCTCTTGACGTCGACGTTCACGCACAGGTCGGGCCACGTGCCGAGCACGTCCACGAGCTGCGGCACCGGGTCGACGCCGCCGATGCGCGCGCGGGACACGACCGACCAGGGCAGCTCGGAGACCATCCCCTCACCGTCGGTGGTGCGGTCCAACGTCTCGTCGTGCAGCGCCACGGCGACGCCGTCGACGGTCGCGTGCGCGTCCGTCTCGACGTACCGGAAGCCCAGGCCGACCGCGTTCGCGAAGGCGGTCAACGAGTTCTCGCGGCCGTCCAGCGCGAACCCGCGGTGCGCGAGCGCCGCGACGCCCGCCGGGTCGTCGAAGTAGGGATGGCGCGCTCGCGCGTGTCCCGGGGCGTCGCTCGCGTGCACGTGTCCACTCTCACCCGGCGCGGGCGGTCCGGCCGGCCGGGGCGCCGAGATTTCACCCGTTCGTCGCCGGGCGTAGGGACCGGTGGCGGCCCCGGCGGGCCGCCACCCGACCCGCTCAGGCGGGGGCCGCGCCGGTGGCCTGCGGCAGCAGCCGCTCGACCACGTCCGCGAGCGTCACGACGAGCGTGCGCTCGCCACCCGTGACGACCGCGAGGTGGTGGCGCCCCTCGCGCATGCCGGCGAACGCCGTGGCGACGAGCGTGTCGCCGGGCAGCTCGTACACCGGGCGGACGAACGGCGCCGCCGGGGCCGACGGCGGGCTCATGAGGGTGTCGCGCACGTGCACGATGCCCGTGACCGCGCCACCGTCGCCGACGAGGATGCGCAGGTGGCCGCTGTCGAGGGACGCGCGCTGCACGTCCTCGACCGTCGCCGTCGTCGGCACCGTGACCGGCACCGCACCGGGGTCGGTGAGGTCCCGCACCGTGATGCGCTGCAGCTCCAGGGCCTGCGAGAGCTGCGCCGAGAACGCCGCGTCCAGCGCGCCCACGTTCGCCGAGTGCTCCACCAGGTGGCGCAGCGACGCCGGGTCGGTGACCGCGACCATCTCGTCGACCGGCTCGACTCCCACGCGCCGCAGCATGCGGTTCGCGGACTCGTTGAGCGCCCGCAGCACGGGCCGCACGGCCCACATGAAGGCCCGCATGGGCAGCGCGAGCAGCTGCGCGGACGCCTCGGGGTGCGCGATGGCCCACGACTTGGGCGCCATCTCCCCGACGACCAGGTGCAGGAACGTCACGATGACCAGCGCGAGCACGAAGCCCACCACGTCGGCGGGCACGGCGGGCAGGCCCCACGACGCGAACAGCGGCGTGAGCCAGTGGTGCACGGCCGGCTTGGTGATCGCCCCGAGCGCCAGGGTGCAGGCGGTGATGCCCAGCTGCGCGCCGGCCAGCAGGACCGTCAGCTCGTGGGAGCTACGCAGCGCGGCACGGGCTGTGCGGCTCGTGGCGGCGGCGTCCTCGAAGCGGTGGCGGCGCGCGGCCAGCATGGCGAACTCGACGGCGACGAAGAACGCGGACAGCGCGATGATCGCGACGGTCGTGACCAGGACGACCCAGGGGTTGCTCATCGGTCGGCCTCCTGCGTCGTCGCGGTCTCCTCGGTGGCGTCCTCGACGCTCAGGCGCACGTGCGCGGGCACGTGCCGCTCGACGTCCAGCACCTCGATGCGCAGCACCTGCGCGGGTGGCTCCTCGTCATCGACGAGGTGCGCGGGGTCGGGTGCCAGCGGCACCTCGACCACCGTGCCCTGCGGCGGCAGCGCGCCGTGCGCGGCGATGGCCAGGCCCGCGATCGTCTCGTAGTCGTCCCGCGGCAGGTCCCGCCCCAGGGCGCGCTCCACCTCGTCGACGTGGACGTCGCCCGCGACGATCCAGGACCCGTCGGCCTGCTCGGTGGCGTCGGCCGCCTCGAGCGGGTCGTGCTCGTCGTGGATCTCGCCCACGAGCTCCTCGGCGACGTCCTCCACCGACAGCGCGCCGGCGAAGCCGCCGTACTCGTCGATCACGACGGCGAGCTGGTTGTCCGACGCGAGCAGCAGGCGCACGGCGTCGGGCAGCGACATCGACTCGGGGACCAGCGCCGCCGGGCGCTGCAGGTCCGCGGCCGTGGCGGTCGCGTCGGTGCACCGCAGCACGTCGGGCAGGTGCACGACGCCCGTCACGGACTCCTCGTCCAGCACGGGGTAGCGCGAGTGCCCCTCGGACATCAGCTCGCGCAGCCGCCCGACCGACGTGTCCGGGGTGACCGTGTCGACCCGGGAGCGCGGCACCATGGCGTGCTCGACGTCGCTCTCGGGAAAGTCGAGGATCCGGTCGAGCAGCACCGAGAGCTCGCGCGGCAGGTCGACGGAGTCCGCGACGATGTGCTCCAGGTCGCGCGCGGTGGCGGAGTGCTCGACGTCGTGGACGGGCTCGATGCCCAGGACCTTCAGCAGCGCGTTGGACGCCGCGTCGAAGATGCGGATGAGCCAGCCGAAGGCACGCAGGTACCAGATGGTCGACGTGGCGAGCCGCACCGCGGTGGGCTCGGGGCGGGCGATCGCGAGGTTCTTGGGGAACAGCTCGCCGATCAGCATCTGCACGAACGTCGAGAACAGCAGGGCCAGCACGGTGCCGATGGCGATGCCGACGCCGGTCGGCACGTCGACCAGACCCAGGGCCTCGCCGAACGCCTCACCGATGAGGGGCTCGGCCACGTACCCGACGAGCAGGCCGGTGACGGTGATGCCGAGCTGGGCGCCCGACAGCATGAAGGAGGTGCGCCGCGTGACCTCGAGCGCCTTGCGCGCCCCGACGTCACCGGCCTCCGCCCGCGCCGCGAGGCGGGAGCGGTCGACGGACATGTAGCCGAACTCCTGGGCCACGAAGTACGCGGTCGCCGCGGTGATGGCCAGCACGACGATGACGCCGAGCAGGAGGCTCAGGACCCACATCGCAGCCCCACCTCCTGTCGCGTCGTCGCGTCGCAGGGGTGGGGCACGGGACTGTGCCCCGGACTGTCGGGGTCCATCGGTTCTCCAAGGTCGGCTGAGGGGTCGGGGGTGCAACGCGCCGGTGGTCCCGGCGGTTCCCGGGGGTGCGGGGGCGGTGCGGTGACGTCGGTCACGCGCGCCCGTCCGGCCGGGGGTCGTCGGCGCCGTACACGGTGAGCGCGGCCGGCACGATGCGCAGCCGGGCCACGGCGTCGGCGGGCAGGTCGGTGGTCTCGCCGTCGTGCGCGAGCACCACGCCGGCCCCGTCCGCGCCCGCGTGGACCGTGAGGTCCGGTGACGTGCGCTGCCGCAGGAGCATACGACGTCGTGCCGGTGGCACCGTCCGCAGCAGACGCACCCCCGGGTCGCCGGCGGCCACCTCCAGGACGGTGCGCAGGCGGCTGTGCGCCGCCGCCGCGCTCGCGCCGCGCACGTCGAGCACGCCGTCGTCGAGGCGTCGGCGGGCGACGGGTGCCAGCGTCCGGGGGCGGTAGCGGTCGATGCCGGCGAAGAGCGACCACCACGTGCCCGGCTCGTCGTCGACGACGAGCGGCACGGGGGCGGCCGTCCGCAGGGTGTGGGCGGCGGCGGCCACGGCGGCCGGGTGACGGCCGAGGCGGGGGGCCAGCCGGTCACGGGTGCTGACGAGGTCGGGGTACATCCCGACGGAGAACGTGTTGAGCACCGTGACCGGCGGGGCGTCGCCGACGGTGAGCTCGCCGACGTCGACCTCGACGGCCGTGCCCGTCTGCACCGCACGGACGGCGGCACCCAGGGACGTGATGCCGAGGGTGCGCGCGAAGTGGTTGAGCGTGCCCGTGGGCAGCACCGCCAGGGGCAGGCCGTGCGCCCGTGCGGCGTCGGCGACCGCGGCGACGGTGCCGTCCCCGCCGGCCGCCCCCACGGCGCGCGCCCCCTGCTCCGCGGCCGTCCGCACGATCTCGGGCACGGACGTGCGGTCGTCCAGGACGACCACGTGCGCCAGGGGGAACGCGTCGCGGACCTGCTCGACCGTCGGCCGCAGGCGGACGTGCGAGGCGCCTGAGCGCGGGTTGAGGACGATCGTCATGCCCTCGCCGCCGAGCAGAGCGGGCGCCCCGACGCGGGGGGCCGCCGGGACGTCGGGACCGCCCAGGTCGCGCGCGGGGACGAGCGCGCGTCCCAGGACCGCCACCCCGGCCCCGAGCGCGGCGCCGCCGAGGACGTCGGAGAGCCAGTGGGCGCCCACGTGCAGGCGGGAGTAGGCGACGGTCGCGGCGAGGGGTGCGATCGCGACGCCGGCGGCGGGCCACTCGAGCGCGACACCGGTGGCGAACGCCGCCGCCGACGCGCTGTGGCCGGAGGGGAACGACCCCGACGTGGGCTGGTGGGCGAGCCGGCGCCACCCGGGCAGCCCGGAGGCGTCCGGACGGGCGCCGCCGAAGACGACCTTGCCGAGCAGGTTCGACAGCGCGCTCGCCACGGCGACCGAGGCCAGGCCACGCACGGCCGCGCGCCGGCCGCGCAACCCGGTGAGCGCCATCGGCCCGGCCAGCGCGCACCACAGCCGCGAGCGGTTCGCGGCGGTCGACAGCCCGCGCAGCGC
>JAEWEJ010000371.1 GCA_023389455.1 Actinomycetes bacterium
GCCGGGGGGCGTGATCGCCCCGTCCCCGAGCCCCAGCGCTGCGGCGTGCGGCGTCGTGGCCGCGAGCCGGACGGACGAGGCAGTGTCGGACGAGGTCGCGTCGGGCGACGCCGTGTCGGACGAGGCCGATGCCGGCCCGCGCCGCCCGGAGGCCACGACGAACCGTCGTGCGGCACCGTCCCAGCGCAGCGTGACCCGCGCGAGCTCGGCGAGCCGCTGCGCGGTCACGGGCGTGCCGTCGAGGGTGGTGACCGGGGCGGCCAGCGCGGCGGCCCACGCCTGCTGCGCGCGGTCCGCGACGGCCCGGCCACGCGCGTCGGTGAGCGGCTGCCCCCCGTCGGCGCCGTGGTCCAGGTCGACCGTGACGCGCACGTCGGCGTCGACCAGCAGGTCCAGCGTCCCGGGCGGCGGCACCGTCGCGGCGCCGTCGAGGGGCGCGCCCGCCAGGAACCCGGGCAGCCGCACCGTCAGCGACACCTGGCGCGTCACGTCGCGCTCGGGCTCCACCGTGTACGACAACGGGCCCAGGACCGACGCGTACGGCAGCCGTGGCGGGCGGTAGAGCGCGTCGGCCAGGCCGTGACCCGCGAGAAGGGGGGCGCCGTCGAGCCGCAGCACGGCCCGTGCCCGCCACAGCAGCGCGTCGACGACGTCAGCAGTCACCGCGGCCCCTCCCCCCGTCCGGGCACCGACCCTCAGGTGCAGCGGTCCCCCTCGACCGCGCCGCGTGCGCGTCCCGCGCGGTGGCGCAGGGTCCGCGGCACGTACGCGGTTCGTCCCACGGTGAGGAGCAGGGCGCCGGAGGGGCAGATACACCGGCGTGCGACTTCACCCCGCGGTGGACGACGGGCGCGTCGGTGCCGCGCCGCGCGCACCCTGCGGGGAGGGTGACGTCCGTCACCGTCGACCGCGGGCGACGCACACGCAGGCAGGTCCCCGGTGCCACACTGCGGCCATGACGGGTGTGCGGGACGCGTACGGGGCGGGCGCGGACGTGGCCGTCGCCCTCGTGGTGGGTGACCAGGTCGCGGGGGCGTGGGACGAGCCGTCGGTGCTCCCCGGCATGAGCGTCGGCGAGCTCGCCGCCCATCTGGCGCGCAGCGTGCTGCAGGTGGAGTGGTACCTCGACGGCCCCGTGGCGCACGGGGCCGTGCCCGTCACGGCGGAGGTCTACTACGGCGACCTCGCGGGGACCTCGCAGCCGGCGTCCGCGCTCAACACCGGCGTACGGCAGCGCAGCGCCGAGACCGCCGCGCAGGGCCCCGAGGCGCTCGCTGCCGAGGTCGGGGCCGCACGGGAGCGCCTGCGGGTGCGACTCGCGCAGGAACCCGCCGACCGGCTCATGACGGTGCGGCACCAGGGCCGCACCCTGCTGCTGGACGAATACCTGCGGACGCGGTGCGTCGAGCTGGCCGTGCACACGGAGGACCTCGCGCTGAGCGTGGGCAGCGACGTCCGCGCGCCCGCCACGACGCTGGCCGCGGCCGTCGACGTGCTCGTCGGTGCGGCCCGGCACCGGCACGGGGACGCGGAGGTGCTGCACGCGCTGGCCCGGCGGGAGCGCGACGGGCAGGACGCGCTGCGGGTCCTCTGACGACGCGAGTTCAGTACCTGTCGGTGCCTAACTCACTCATCACCGTCTAAACTCGCCAATCGACAGGACTTCTTGTGACGATTGGCGGAGCCCGGTGACAGCGTGAAGTCGTTCGACGACCTCGACGACCTGATCGGGTCCGTCCCGTTCGACGTCGTCACGGACCTGCGCGTGGTGGACACGGTGAGCGGCTCGGTGGCGCTGCTGCCGGACGTCCTGCCCGGTCTCCTGTCGAGCCTGGCCGACCGTGCACGCCCCGCGAGCATCGAGTCGTCGGCCGCCCTCGACGGGGTCGTCGTCACCCGACGACGCGCGGCGACCATCCTCACGGGTGAGGCCGATCGACTGCTGGGACGCGAGGAGCAGGAGCTCGCGGGGTGCCGCGACGCGTTCGACCACGTCGCCGGTGAGGGCCGGGGAGCCCTGGACGTGGACCTCGTCCTGGAGGTCCACCGGCTGCTGCTCGCGCGCACCCCGACGCCGGGCGGACGGCTCCGCCGGGTCGAGAGCGTCGTCCTGGACCGCGACCCCCGCACCACGCGGGTCAAGCGCTTCACACCCGTCGCGGTGGCCGACGTCCCGCACCACCTCGACGAGCTGATCGCCCGGTACCGCGGCGCACTCGCCACCGGCCGCCACCACCCCGTCCTGCTCACGGGGCTGTTCGTGCTCGACCTCATGGCGATCCGCCCCTTCACCACCGCCAACGGCCGGCTCGCGCGCGCCCTGACGCCCGGCCTCCTGCACGACGCCGGGTACGACGTCGCGCGGTACGTGTCGCTCGACGCGGCGATCGCCCGGTCCGCCGAGGCGCACGCCACCGCCCTTCTCGACTCGACCGCGGACTGGCAGGACGCCCGGCACGACCCGTGGCCGTGGCTGCGCTCCCTGGTCCGTGCGCTGGCCGAGTGCTCCGAGGAGCTCTCGTCCCTCGTCGCCACCGCCCGCAGCGGCCGGAGCAAGCAGGAGCGTGTCCGCACCTACGTGCTGCAGCACGCGGGGCGCTCGTTCCGCATGAGCGACGCCCGCGCCGCGCTGCCCGGGGTGTCCGACCAGACGATCCGGCTGGTCCTCGGCGAGCTGAAGCGCGACGGGCTGGTCGAGGTGGACGGTGTGGGCCGCAGCGCGACGTGGAGCACGGTGCGCGACCGGTAGTGCGAGCGGCACCCCTGGTGGTGGTGCACGCGCACGATCACCTGGTCTCAGAGCCGACGGACCCCTAGCGCGAACGTCACGAGGGCCGCGCCCCGTGGACGCGGCTCAGCGCTCCCCCGACACTGTCCGCATGCTCGTGCTGCCGACGACCCCGCCGACGTTCGATGGTGTCCGCCTGCGGGCGTTCGAACCCCGCGACGTCGGGATGGTCCAGAACCTCTCGACGGACCCGTACACGCCCTTGACCGGCACCTTGGTCGCCGATGCCACGACCGAGCAGGCCGAGCAGTGGATCGGCCGGCAGCACGACCGCCTGGTCACAGGCTCGGGGTACTCGTTCTGCATCGCGGACGCCACCGACGACCGCGCCCTCGGGCAGGCCGGGTTGTGGCTCACCGACCTCGCCCACGGACGTGCGACCGCGGGGTACGGCGTCGCACCGACCGAACGCGGCCGAGGCGTCGCGGCGCGTGCTCTGACAGCGCTCACCGCGTTCGCGTGGACCATCCCTGAGCTGCACCGCATCGAGCTCTCCATCGAGCCGTGGAACGTGGCATCCACCCGCACCGCCGAGAACGCCGGCTACGAACGCGAAGGGCTGCTGCGCAGCAGGCAGGAGACCGGCGGGCGACGGGTGGACATGCTGCTGTACTCCGCGATCCGACCATCGGTCGTCGGCGGTTCAGCGCGATGACGAGCACGTTCGGCGTGCGATTGCTCGGGTGGCGCGGGCACGGCCGCACTCCGAGCCGCCCCTCGCGGATGAGCTCGGTGCGATCGTTCGTCCGACAGGAGATGTCGCAGACTTGCGCGTCGGCAGCAGGCTGTCGGGCCAGGTCGACCGGTCGGGAACACGGATCCAGAGGCACAGCCGTCACCGCCAACGCGGATCCTGTTGTTCCTACGACGAGGTGCAGGAAGACGGCGATCTCCGACCACCATGAAGGCACGTCGCCGTGTCGCCATCTCGTCGGACGCCTGTCCCACGTGCTTGTCGTTGACGCTCGCCCGGGCTCGGCCGTCCGGATGACGCCGCCCCAGACCGGCAATCCCCGGACCGGCCCCGGCGCTATCGTCCGCACGTGGCTCCTGGGAGGTGGTGGGCGCCCGGCGGGGTCGTCGTGCTCGTCGTCGCCTGCCTCGCGGCGTGCGCGGACGTGGCGGACGACGAGATGACGCCGGAGGATCTCTGCGCGCACATGCCGTGGCCGTTCATCGACGTGTCGGCTGTGGCCGACGACCGCGGCACGGGTCTCACCTGGACCGAGCTCCCGTGGCTGCTCGAGGCGCACAAGGAGTACACGGTCTACCGGCGTCCGGTGGGCTCCTCGTCGAACGACGACGCCTGGGTGCAGGTGGTGAGCGTGACGCTCGCTCCGGAGTTGCCACGCGAGGTGGTGCCGGTCGACCTGCCGCCCGGTCGGTGGGAGGTCGGCGTGACGTACACCGACGAGGAGTGCGGGGAGAGCGTGCTGTGCGTCGACGACGACCTCTGCTCGTCGGTGGTCCTGGAGCCCGCGACCAGACCCGACACCCCCGCACAGGAGGCGGGCACGGCGGGCTCGTGACGCGGCACCGCCTCACTGGAAGTCGCGCGACCTGCTGCGCACCTTCAACGACAACGGACTGAGGTGCTCGGCGACGAGGTTCGTCGCCCCGTCCGCCTTCTCCAGCCGTCCGCGCACGACCATCGCCTTCGCGGTGCGGGCCGTCCGCCGGAACCTCCGCCACAGCCCGGCGGAGCACACGATGTTGAGCAGCCCCGTCTCGTCCTCCAGGGACAGGAAGGTCACTCCCCCGGCGGTGCCGGGGCGCTGGCGGTGGGTGACGACGCCGGCGACGGCGATGCGGCGGCCCTCCTCGGTGCGGAACGCCTGCTCGACGCGCAGCACACCGGCCTCGTCCAGGCCCTCGCGGACGAACTGCGTCGGGTAGGAGTCGACGGACACCCCCGTGGCCCACACGTCGGCGGTCGCGACCTCGACGTCCGACAACCCGGGCAGTGTCGGCGCCTTCACTCCGACGGCGACGCCCGGCAGCGTGTCCGGCCCCTCCTGCGCGAGCGCGCCGGCCGCCCACAGCCCGGCGCGCCGGTCCACGCCCAGCGAGTCCAGGGCACCCGCCGTCGCAAGGGCCTCGAGCTGCGGGGTCGTCAGACGCACCCGGCGCACCAGGTCCTGCAGATCGGCGAACGGGCCGCGCGCGGTGCGCTCGTCGACGAGGGCACGCGCAACGTCCTCCCCGACGGTCCGCACCTGCGTCAGCCCCTGCCGCACCGCGAGCGCGCGCACCGACCCCTCCCCGGTGCGCACCCCCACGGGCCGGGTCGGACCGGTGCCGCTGGGCTGCGGCACCAGGCGCGGCTCACCACCGGGCGGCGTCGGACCCACCCGCTCGACGACGGCCAGCACGTCGGACGCCTGCACGTCCGGGCGCAGCACCTCGATGCCGTGCCGGCGCGCGTCGGCAGCCAGCGACTGCGGTGAGTAGAACCCCATCGGCTGCGCCGCGAGCAGCCCGGCGTAGAACGCGGCGGGGTGGTGCACCTTGAGCCACGAGCTCGCGTAGACGAGGAACGCGAACGAGTACGCGTGCGACTCGGGGAACCCGAAGTCCGCGAACGCCTTGAGCTTGTCGAAGATCTCCTCGCGGACCTTCGGCCCGATCCCCTTGACGGCCATGCCGTCCATGAGCCGCGCCCGCATCGCCTCCATGCGCTCGACGGAACGCTTGGACCCCATGGCACGGCGCAGCTGGTCCGCCTCCGCGGGCGTGAAGTCCGCGACGTCGATGGCCATCTGCATGAGCTGCTCCTGGAACAGCGGCACACCGAGGGTCTTGCTCAGCGACTTCTCGAGCGTCGGGTGCAGGTACGTGACCTTCTGCCGGCCCTGGGCACGCTCGATGTACGGGTGCACCGACCCGCCCTGGATCGGCCCGGGCCGGATCAGCGCGACCTCGACGACGATGTCGTAGAACTTCTGCGGCCGCAGCCGCGGCAGCGTCCCCATCTGCGCGCGCGACTCCACCTGGAACACCCCGACGGTGTCCGCGGCGGACAGCAGCTCGTACACCGCCGGGTCCTCGTGCGGCAGGCCGTGCAGGTCCAGCGTGACGCCCTCGTGCTTCTCCACCTCGGTGAAGGCCAGCCGCAGCGCGGTGAGCATGCCCAGGCCCAGCAGGTCGAACTTCACCAGCCCGGCGTCGGCGCAGTCCTCCTTGTCCCACTGCAGGACCGTGCGCCCCTCCATGCGCGCCCACTCCACGGGGCACACCTCGATGACGGGCCGGTCGCACATCACCATGCCGCCGGAGTGGATGCCCAGGTGCCGCGGCAGGCGCAGGAACCGCTCGGCCAGGTCGATGACGTGCTCGGGGATGTCCTCGGTGTCCGCCGCGGCCGGCGGCAGGTGCGCCGGGACGACGTCGTGGTTGTCGGCGGTCGGACGCCCCGGCGTCTCCGGCGCCACCGGCCCGGAGCGCGTCAGGTGCCACCACGGGCTGGGCTTCTCCTGCCCGCGCAGGCTCCCCCACCGCTCGATCGACGAGCTCCACGCGTCCTGCTGCCCCGCGTCGTACCCCAGCGCCCGGGCTGCGTCGCGCACCGCCGAGCGCGGCCGGTAGGAGATGACGTTGGCGACCTGCGCCGCGTGGGTGCGCCCGTGCATGGCGTAGACGTGCTGGATGACCTCCTCGCGGCGCGCGGACTCGATGTCGACGTCGATGTCCGGCGGACCGTCGCGCTCCGGGGCGAGGAACCGCTCGAACAGCAGCCCGTGCTTCACGGGGTCGACCGCGGTGACGCGCAGCACGAAGCAGACCGCGGAGTTGGCCGCCGAGCCGCGCCCCTGCGCCATGATCCCGTTGCGGCGGCAGAAGTCGACCAGCTCGTAGACCACGAGGAAGTAGCCGCAGAACCCGAGGTCCTCGATGACGCGCAGCTCGTGCTGCAGCTGCGCGTACGCGCCGGGCACGCGCTCGGCCTCCGGCGGCCCGTACAGGTCGAGCGCGCCGCGACGCACGAGCTCGCGCAGCCACGTCGCCTCGGTGTGCCCGTCCGGCACCGGGTACGGCGGCAGGCTGGGGGCGACGAGCGACAGGTCGAACGCGCACTCCGCGGCCAGGTCAGCCGCCGTGCTCACGGCGCTGGGGTGCCGGCGGTGCAGGTAGAGCATCTCGGCCGCCGACCGCAGGTGCGCGACGGGCGCGCCGGGCAGCCACCCGTCGAGGTCGTCGAGCGAGGACCGCGCGCGCACGGCCGCCAGCGCCTGCGCCAGGTCCGCGTCGCGCTCGGTGGCGTAGTGGACGTTGCCGGTCGCGACCAGCGGGAGGCGCGCGTCGGCCGCGAGCTGCGCGAGCGCGTCGGCGCGGTCGGTGTCGTACGCGTCGCCGTGCACCGTGGTCTCGACGGCCACGTTGTCACGGCCGAACAGCGCGACGAGCCGGTCGAGCTCGCGACGCGCGGCCTCCGGCCCGCCGGGCGCCACCCCGAGCACGCCCGACGGGTCACCGCCCGCGAGCGCACGCCGCACCGCGCCCTTGCGGCACCCGGTCAGCACGAGCCACTGCCCGGCCGCCGCCTGCGCCAGCTCCTCCAGGTGGTACTCCGCGGCGCCCTTGCGGCCCGTGCGCAGGTGCCCCTCGGCGATCGCGCGTGACAGCGCCCGGTACCCGTCGGGCCCGCGGGCGAGGACCAGCAGGTGGCTCGCGCGCGGGTCGGGGACGCCGGTCGGCGCGTCGAGCACGGGCGGCCCCGGCGTCGGGCGCTTCTCGCGCGGGTGCCGGCGGGGGTCGGGGGCGGGCAGGTGCAGCTCGGCGCCGAACACCGTGGGCAGCCCCACGGCGCGTGCGGCCTGCGCGAACCGCACGACGCCGTACAGCCCGTCGTGGTCGGTCAGCGCCAGGGCGCTCTGCCCCAGCCGGGCGGCCTCGGCGGCCAGCTCCTCGGGCTGGCTGGCACCGTCGAGGAAGCTGAAGGCTGAGTGCGCGTGCAGCTCGGCGTACCGCGGCGGCCAGTCCGCACGCGCCTCGTGCACGACCCGCCCCCGGACGCGGCGCTCGGCCGTCGCGGCGCTCACCGGTAGGTGATCGGTCACAGGCCGGTGCTCAGTCATAGTCGGCCTCGCAGGTCCAGACCCCGTCGGTGTGCGTGAGCAGCACGGCTCCCCCGTCGTCGAACGCGACCTGCAGGTGGCCGCGGACCTGCGGTGCGGCGCCGGGGTGCGCCCACCAGCGGTCGGACAGCAGCCAGGGCCCGGCCCACCCGGCGACGGCGCGCGCCCGGTCGCCGCCGTCGACGTCGGACCACGCGGCGCGCACGGTGCCGGGCCGACCGCTCAGC
>JAEWEJ010000128.1 GCA_023389455.1 Actinomycetes bacterium
GCAGGTCGGCATGCTCGTGCGCCATCGAGCCAGGCTACGCCGCGCTCCCCCGCGGGCGCCCTGACGCGCCGCCCCGCGTCGTGAGCCCGGCCCCGGAGCCGGGACGCCTCTCGCGGCCTCGGGACCGGCATGCCGGTCGGCCCGTCCGCGGCCTGCGGGTCGGCGCGCGGGGCGTGCCGTCACAGGGCGAGGGTGGTGCGCACCTCCGGGTCGACGAGCGCGAGCGCCGCGGCGCGCGCCTCGGTCGCCGTCCGGGCCGCGAGCGCGGCGTCGGCGACCTCCTCGCACGTCTGCAGGGTGTGGCGGCGCAGGGCGAACCGGACCGCGGCGAGCGCACCGGGCGCCATGGACAGGGTGCTGACCCCCAGACCGACCAGCACGAGCGCCATCAGCGGGTCGCCCGCCGACTCCCCGCACACCCCGACGGGCTTGCGCGTGGCACGCCCGGCGCGCGCCGTCGCGGCGACCAGGTCGAGCACCGCGGGCTGCCAGATGTCCAGCAGGTCCGCCAGCTCGCCGCGCAGCCGGTCCGTGGCCATCGCGTACTGCGCCAGGTCGTTGGTGCCGAGCGACACGAAGTCCACCTCGGCGAGGATCTCCTGGGCGCGCAGCGCCGCCGCGGGGACCTCGACCATCACGCCGACGGTCGACACGCCCGCCGCCCGCGCGCGGGTGGCGAAGTCCCGGGCCTCGTCGGGCGTCGCGATCATCGGTGCCATCACCCACGGGGACGCGCCGGTCGCCTCACGGGCGTGCCCGAGCGCGGCGAGCTGCGTGTCGAGCAGCTCGGGGTGCGCGCGCACCAGCCGGTAGCCACGCACGCCCAGGGCGGGGTTCTCCTCGTCGGGCAGCGTGGCGAACGCGAGCGGCTTGTCCGCGCCGGCGTCGAGGGTCCGCACGACGACCTTGCGCCCGGCGGCCGCCCGCAGCACCGCCGCGTAGGTCTGCGCCTGCTCCTCGACGGTCGGTGCCACCGCGCGGTCGAGGAACAGCACCTCCGTGCGGAAGAGCCCGACCCCCTCGGCGCCGGCCGTGAGGCGCTCGGCGTCGGCGGCGGTGCCGATGTTGACGAGCAGCCCGACGGCCTGGCCGTCGGCGGTCCCGCCGGGCGCGTCGTCGGCCTCGAGCGCGGCCTGCGTGGCGCGGCGGCGCTCGACGGCGGCACGCACCTCGTCGTCCGGGTCGGGCAGCACGGTCCCCGCGGCGGCGTCGACCGCCACGACCGTCCCGGCCGCCAGGTCCGTGGCACCGGCGACCTGCACGACGCACGGCAGCCCGAGCTGGCCGGCGATGATCGCGGTGTGCCCCGTGGGGCCACCGAGCTCCGTGACGATGGCGACGACGTTCGCCAGGTCGAGCGCCGCGGTGTCCGCGGGCGCCAGGTCCCGCGCGACCACCACCGACGGCTGCTCCAGGTGCGGGACCCCCGGCTCGGGCAGCCCCAGCGTGCGCGCGACGACCCGGTCGCGCACCGAGCGCAGGTCGGTCACCCGCTCGGCCAGGTACCCGCCGGCCTGCTCGAACATGGCGGCGAACGTCGCCACGACGCCGTCGACGGCCGCGACGGGCGGCTCACCGCCGTCGATGCGCGTGAGGACCTGGCCGCGCAGCGCCGTGTCGTCGGCCATCTGCGCGGTGGCCGCCAGGACGTCACGGACGGTGCCGGTCGCGGCGGCGGACTGCTCCCGCAGGGCCGCAGCCACCTCGGTGAACGCCCGCTCGACGGTCTCCCGGACCTGCGCCGGCGCCGCGACGGCACCGGCCACGAGCAGCGGGGCGTCGGGGTCCACCGCCGGAGCGGACCGGACCAGCGCCACCGGGCCGACCGCGACGCCGCGCCCCACCCCCACGCCGCGCAGCACACCCGTGGGCGCGCCGACGGCCGGGGCGCTCACGACACCGCCCCGGACGACGCCGTGGGCTCGGGCGCGTCGAGGTCGGTGGCGAGCAGGGCCACCAGCTCGTCGAGGACCCGGTCCGCGTCGGGCCCCTCGGCCGCGAGCGTCACCTCCTCGCCGTGCGGCACGCCGAGCGACATGACGAGCAGGATGCTCGACGCGTCGACGGGCGCACCGCCGGGGCGCGCGATGGTGACGGGCACGCCGGCGGCGGTGACGGCCTGGGTGAACAGCATCGCGGGGCGGGCGTGCAACCCGACGCGGGAGGCGACGGCGACGGTGCGCTCGGCCATGGGGGCTCCTTCGACTGCGGTCGGGACGGTGGTGCGGGTGGTCAGGTCGACGCGAGCTCCGGGTCGCGCTGCTCCTCGGCGGCGCGCTCGGCCGCGACGGCGGGGTCGTGCGCGAGCGTCTTGAGGACGACGACGACGAACGCCGTCAGGAGCGTGCCGACCACGACGGCCAGGAGGAACCCGAGGGGGTTCCCGATCAGCGGCAGCACCCAGATGCCGCCGTGCGGGGCGACGAGGGTCGAGCCGACGGCCATGACGATCCCGCCGGTGGCGGCCGAGCCGACGACGGACGAGACGATGACCCGCCACGGGTCGGCGGCGGCGAACGGGATGGCGCCCTCGGAGATGAAGGACGCGCCCAGGAGCCACGCGGCCTTGCCGTTCTCCTGCTCGGCGTGCGTGAACAGGCGCTTGCGGACGGTGGTCGCGAGGGCCAGGGCCAGCGGCGCGACCATCCCGGCACCCATGACCGCGGCCATGATCCGGTACTGCGTCGCGTCGGTCGCCAGCCCCTCGGTCGCCAGGCCCGTGACCGCGAAGGTGTACGCCACCTTGTTCACCGGGCCGCCGAGGTCGAACCCCATCATGGCGCCGAGCAGCAGCCCGAGGAGCACGGCGCTGGAGCCGGACAGCCCCTCGAGCCAGCTCGACAGCCCGTCCATCGCGGCGGCGATGGGCCGCCCGATCAGCACGAGCATGACGACGCCGACGATGGCCGAGGACAGCAGCGGGATGACGACGACGGGCATGATCCCGCGGATCCCCCGGGGCACGTTCCAGCGGCTGATCCACAGCGCGACACCGCCCGCGATGAAGCCGGTGGCCAGGCCGCCGAGGAACCCGGCGCCCACGAACCCCGCGGCGGCGCCGCCGAGGAACCCGGGCACGAGCCCGGGACGGTCGGCGATCGCGTACGCGATGTAGCCGGAGAGCACGGGCACCAGGAACCCGAAGGCGAGCTGACCGGTCGCGAGCAGGATGACGGACCAGTCCTGCAGCGACGCGGGGTCTAACCCCGCGACGACCGCGGCCTGGTCGACGGCCGTGACCTCGATGGCGCCCTCGGCGCCACCCCACGCGACCTGCGCGAGCATGTACGACAGGGCGATGAGGATCCCACCGGCGGCGACGAACGGGATCATGTAGGACACGCCCGTCATGAGCCACTGCCGGACACGAGTGCCCGCGCCCACCGAGCGCGCGGCGGGCCGCTCGGAGGCGGCAGCAACTGCCGTCCCCGGAGCCGCTGCCCCCTGCGCCCCCGCCGAGGCGTCCGCCGCACCGGGGGCCGACGCGACGTGGGCGCCGTGCCCGGGCGCCGAGGTCCCCTCCGCGCCACCGCCCGCACGGCCCGCCTCGACCGCGGCGACGGCGGCGGCGAGGACCCCCGGCGCGTCGTGGACGGCCTTCTGGACCCCGACGTCCACGAACGGCTTGCCGGCGAACCGCTGCTTGTCCTTGACCTCGAGGTCCGCGGCGTAGATGACGCCGTCGGCCTCGGCGATGAGGGCCGGGTCCAGCGGCGTCGAGCCGGCGGAGCCCTGCGTCTCGACGTGGACCTCGTGGCCGTTGGCGCGGCCGACCTGCTCGAGGGCCTCGGCGGCCATGTACGTGTGGGCGATCCCCGTGGGGCACGAGGTGACGGCGACGAACCTCATGCCGGTACCACCTCACGGGTGACGATCTCGGACACCGTCTGCGCGTCGGGTGCCTCGAGCAGGGACGTCCGGAACGACTCGTGGACCAGCCGACGAGCCAGCGCCGCGAGGATCTGCAGGTGGTCGGCGTCCCCGGACGCCGGCGCCGCGATGAGGAACACCAGCCGGGCGGGGCCGTCGGGCGCGCCCCAGTCGACACCCTCGGCCAGCTTGCCGACCGCGAGGCTGGGCGCGACGACGTGCTCGGACCGCGCGTGCGGCAGCCCGACGCCGCCGGGCATCCCGGTCGCCATCTGGGCCTCGCGCGCGGCGACGTCGGCCGCGAATCCGTCGGCGTCCGTGACGCGGCCGGCCGCGGCGAGCAGGTCGACGAGCGCCCGGGTGACGGCGGTCCGGTCGGTGGCGACCATGTCGACCGCGACGAGGTCGGGCGTGATGAGCGGGGTGGTCGTGGCCATGTCAGAGCTCCTTGAGTGCGAGGTCCGGGTCGGGGTCCTCGACGACGCGGACCGCGTCGAGGTCGAGCTGCTCGGGGGTCGGGACGTCCGTGCCGGGCAGCAGCACCGCGGCGCGCCCCCACGCGACGGCGTTCCGGAGCCTGTCGGGCGGCGACGCGTCGTGGCGCGCGATGAAGCCGGCGAGCGTCGTGTCGCCGGCACCCACGGTCGAGGCGGGCACCAGCGCGGGCCCCCCGGCCCACCACGTGCGCTCACCGATCACCAGCAGCGCGCCGTGCGCGCCCAGGCTGACCAGCACGGCGGTGGTCCCCTGCGCGATCACCTCGCGGGCGGCGCCGACGACGTCACCGACCGTCTGCAGGTCCCGCGCGACCAGCTCGGCCAGCTCGCTCTCGTTCGGCTTGACCAGGCTGAGGCCACCCGCCCGGACGGCGCGGGCGAACGGCGCGCCGGAGGTGTCGAGCACGAGCGGCACACGGTGGCGGCGGGTGATCCCGGCGAGCCGCACGAAGAAGGAGTCGCCCGCGCCGGCGGGCAGGGACCCGGCCGCCACGACGGCGCGGGGCCTGGCCAGGACCTGCTCCTCGACGGCCGCGAGCAGCGCGTCGACCTCGTCCGTGGTCAGCGCCGGCCCGGGCGCGTTGACCTTGGTCGTCGCGCCGTCGTCCTCGACGAGGGTGATGTTGGTCCGGGTGTCGCCCGCGACCGGCACGGGCACGGCCGGCACCCCGTGCTCGGCCAGCAGCGCGACGAGCCGCGTGCCGTCGGAGCCGCCGACGGGCAGCACCGCGACGGCCTCGACGCCCTGGCGGCCCAGGGCGCGGGCCACGTTGATGCCCTTGCCGCCGGGGTGGACGTGGACGTCGTGGGCGCGGTTGACCTCCCCGACCTCCAGACGGCTCACCTCGAGCGCGCGGTCGAGGCTGGGGTTCGGAGTGACGGTGACGATCACGCGCGCACCACCCGGGTCCCGGCGGCCTCGATCTCGTCGGCGAGCTCGGGCTGCACGTCGGAGTCGGTCACGAGGGTGTCGACGTCGGCCAGGTCGATCACGCGGGCCAGGTCGGCGCGACCCACCTTGGTGTGGTCGGCGAGGACGACGGTGCGGCGGGCGGCCGCGGCGAGCGCCCGCTTCACGGCCGCCTCGGCGAGGTCGGGCGTCGTGACACCGTGGGCCGGACTGATGCCGTTGGCGCCGAGGAAGGCGACGTCGACGTGGATCTCGGCCAGGTCGCGCAGCGCCCACGCGCCCACGGCGGCGAGCGTGCGGCCGCGGACGGTACCGCCGACGAGGTGCAGCGTCGTGCCCGGTCGGGTGGCGAGCACCGTCGCGACGGGCAGGGCGTGGGTCACCACCGTGAGCTCGCGGTCCGTCGGCAGCAGCTCCGCCAGGCGGACCGTCGTCGTGCCGGCGTCGAGGATCAGCGCGCCGCCGTCCGGCAGCTCGTCGAGGGCCGCCTTCGCGATCCGCTCCTTCTCGCCCGACAGCACGCGCTCGCGGTCGGCGATGCCGGGCTCGAAGCCGAGCCGCTCGACCGGGATCGCGCCACCGTGCACGCGTCGCACGAGGCCGTGGCGCTCGAGGGCGGTGAGGTCGCGGCGGATCGTCTCGGGGGTCACGTCCAGGTCGACGGCCAGCCGGGTGACGTCCACGCGGCCCTCGGCGCGTGCGCGGTCGAGGATCTGCTGGTGTCGCTCCGGTGCGTACACGTCGGCCCCCCGGTCCCGCCGGCGTCAGGGCGACGCCTTCTCCAGGATCACCCCAGACGTCCGGTCTGTCAACAGATGCAAAGATGATCGGAAATGGACGGATGTCCGAATCTGTGGCAACGGGCACACACGTCCATCGCGGACGTGTGCCAGATCACTCTGCGCGCCTTCCACGCGATGCCGTAAGGTAAGCCTCACCTACCACGGCCCGCCCGTCCGGGCCCGTCGGGGCCGCCACGCCGCCCCCACGACGACTGCGAACCCAGCGAAGGACACCATGCGCACTGCGCTCTCCCGCCGCGCCCTGCGACCCCTGGTCGCCGCCACCGCCGCGTCGCTCCTGCTCGCCGCCTGCAGCTCCGGCGGCACGGACGGCACGACCGACGCCGCCACCGCCGACAGCGCGTCCGACGCCTTCCCCGTGACGCTGACCAGCACCTTCGGCGACACGACGATCGAGTCCGAGCCGACGTCCGTGGCCAGCGTCAACTGGGGCAACCACGACGTCGCGATCGCCCTGGGGATCGTCCCGGTCGGCTTCGCGAAGGCCACCTACGGCGACGACGACACCGACGGCGTCCTGCCGTGGACCTTCGAGGGCCTCGAGGCCCTCGACGCCACCGGCGACGCCCTCCCGGTCCTGTTCGACGAGACCGACGGCATCGCCTTCGAGCAGGTCGCCAACACGGAGCCCGACGTGGTCCTGGCCGCGTACTCCGGCCTGACGAAGGACGACTGGACGACGCTGTCGCAGATCGCGCCCACCGTCTCGTACCCCGAGTTCGCGTGGGGCACGAACTGGAAGGACATGGCGCTGGTCAACGGCAAGGCCCTCGGACGCGAGGCCGAGGCGCAGGAGCTCGTCGACGACGTGCTCGCGCAGGTCGACGAGGCGCTCGCCGCCCGCCCCGACGTCGAGGGCAAGACGGTCGCCTACACCTGGATCGACCCGTCGGACCCCAGCACCATCGGGGTGTACACGCCGCTCGACGCCCGCGTGCAGCTGCTCGAGGACCTCGGCATGACGACGGCGCCATCCGTCGTGGAGCTCGCCGGGGACAGCGACCAGTTCTTCGTCAACCTCGCCGCGGAGCAGGCCGACGCGCTGGCCGACGTCGACGTGCTGGTGACCTACGGCGACGACACGACCCTCGCCACGATGCAGGCCGACCCGCTGCTGAGCAAGATCCCGGCCGTGGCCCGCGGGTCCGTCGCCGTGATCCCCGACGGCACGCCGCTCGCGTCGGCCACCTCCGGGCCGACCGTCCTGTCCGTGCCGTGGGCGCTCGACGCGTACCTCGACATCTTCCAGGCCGCCGCCGAGCGCGTCGGATGACGCTGACCGCCGCGTCGGGGTCGCCGGCCACACCCGCAGGGGTGCGGCCGGCGGCCGCGCGCCGGCGGCGCACGCTCGGCATCGCCCTGTGCGCGGCGGCGGTGCTCCTCGCCGTCGTCGCCTCGCTCGCCTTCGGCGCGCGGGTGGTCGGCTGGTCGGACGTGGTGTCCGGCGTGCTGCACCCGGACACCTCGCAGATCGCCCAGGCCGCCGTCCGCTCCCGCGTCGCGCGCACCGTGCTCGGCCTGCTCGTCGGCGCCGCGCTCGGCGTCGGCGGCGCCGTCCTGCAGGGCCTCACGCGCAACCCCCTGGCCGACCCCGCGCTCCTCGGCATCAGCTCGGGTGCGTCGCTGGCCGTCGTGCTCGGGATCATGCTGCTGGGCCTGTCGACGCTCACCCAGTACATCTGGCTGGCCTTCGCCGGCGCGGCGCTCGCCTCGGTGCTCGTGTACGCGATCGGGTCGCTGGGCCGCGAGGGCGCCACCCCTCTCAAGCTGGCCCTCGCCGGGGCCGCCACGACGGCCGCGCTGGGCTCGGGCGTCTCGATGGTGCTGCTGTCGCGCACCGACGTGCTCGACACGTTCCGCTTCTGGCAGGTCGGCTCCCTGGGCCGCGCGTCGTTCGCGGAGATCGCCCAGGTCGCGCCGTTCCTGGTCGTCGGCGCCGTGCTCGCCCTCGGGTGCGCCCGCGGCATGGACGCGATCGCGCTGGGCGACGACGTCGCGGTGGGCCTCGGCCAGCGGGTCGGCGCCGTGCGCGCCGCGGGCGGCGTCGCGGCCGTCCTGCTGTGCGGCACGGCCGTCGCGGCCGCCGGCCCCATCGGGTT
>JAEWEJ010000129.1 GCA_023389455.1 Actinomycetes bacterium
CCGGTGGGCTGCGCCCGGTGCGGGCCGGGGCGAGCGGCGCCCGGGCCGCTCGGGCCGCTCCGGCTACGGGGTGGGCCGGGCCTCCGCCGGTGCGGTCGTGCTGGTGGCGTCGGCGCTCTGCGCGTCCGCGGCACTCTGCTCGTCCGCGGCCTCGAGCCGCCTGAGCTCCTTCTCGAGCCGTTGCAGCTCGGCCGACACGTTCTGCCGGGCGGGCTCCTCCCACGGCTGCGCGAGCGGGCTCACGAACAGGGAGGGACGGGACAGCAGCTTGTGCAGGATGCGGATACGGGCGCGGACGTAGTCCTGGGCGGGCAGGTGCGCGTACTCGGCCCGCACGTCCTGCAGGTAGGCCTTGTAGCGCTGCGGCTCGGTCGCGAGCATCGCCAGGTCGGCGTCGCAGAGGACGGCGCAGTCGCTGTCGGTCGGGTCCGGCGCGTGCCGGACCAGCGCCGAGACCAGCGCCGCGACCCGCCCGACGTTCTTCTCGGGGACGCCCAGCGCCGTGAGCTCCTCGCGGGCCAGGACCGCGCTCGCGCCCTCGTCCTCGCCACCGCGGTTGGCGTACGCCTTGCGGTCCGCGGCGTCGAAGACGGCGCCGTGGTACCAGGCGGCCAACCGGACGAGCTCCGGGTGGTGGGCCTCCTCGTCGAGCTCGTCGACGCGTGCGAGCACGTCGACGAGGTGACGCAGGTTGTGGAAGTGCCGCTCCGGGCGCGTCCAACGGTCGAGCAGGCCGTCGGCGGTGCGCCGGATGTCGGTGACGGGTGCGGTACCGCCGGCTTCGACGACGTTCCGGGTGAACGCCGGGACGAGCCAGGCGGGTGCGTCTTGGACGCCCATGGGTCAGCCTCACGACGGTGGCGAAGGAAGCGCCATCGTAGCCACCGTTCTCACGCGTGGGTGGTGCTCGACCGCGAGGCGGGCGCTCACGGGCCGCCTGGCGACCCGTCGCGGTCGTCGGACGGCACGACGACGGATCCGTCGCCCGGCTCCTCGGTCGACGCGTCGGACGCCCGGCCCGGTCCGGCCACGGGCAGCTCGACGCGGACCGTGGTGCCGCCGCCGGGCGTCTCGCGCACGGTCACCCGCCCGTCGTGCGAGGACACGATCGCGGCGACGATCGCCAGGCCGAGCCCGGACCCGCCGGAGTCGCGCGTGCGCGAGGCGTCGACGCGGTAGAACCGCTCGAAGACGCGCTCGGCGTGCTCGGGCGGGATGCCGGGCCCGTGGTCCCGCACCTCGAGGACGGCGGTGCGGCCGCCGTCCGCACCACCGACGACGACCTCGACCGGCGTACGCGGCGGCGTGTGACGTGCCGCGTTGCCCACGAGGTTCGCCAGCACCTGGCGCAGCCGCGCCTCGTCGCCCCGCACGACGCGCGGACCGCTGACCCCACCCAGCGCCTCGAGCCGCACGGGGCGCTGCGGGTCCAGGGCGCGCAGGTCGCTGACCGCGTCGGCCGCCAGCACCGTGAGGTCCACCGCCCCGAGCTGCCCGTGGCGCCCCTCGTCCAGCCGGGCGAGCGCCAGCAGGTCCTCGACGAGCGAGCCCATGCGCCGCGCGGAGTCCTCGATGCGGTGCATCGTGTCGCTGACCTGCTCCGGCGTGGTCAGGGCGCCCATCCGGTAGAGCTCGGCGTAGCCGCGGACGGCCGCCAGCGGTGTGCGCAGCTCGTGCGAGGCGTCCGCGACGAACCGCCGCATGCGGGTCTCGGACGCGGTGCGGGCGTTGAACGCCTCCTCGATCTGCGTGAGCATCCCGTTGAGCGCCACGCCCAGGCGCCCGACCTCGGTGGACTCCGGCGCCACCGGCACGCGCTGGGTCAGGTCGCCCGCGGCGATCTTGGCCGCCGTGCGCTCGATCTCGCCCAGCGGGCGCAGGGAGCGCCGGACCGCCCACCCGCCCACGAGCACGCCCGCGACGACGATGAGCAGGCCGGACGCGACCAGGCTCCAGCTCATGCCGACGACCGTGCCGTGGATGTCCTTCAGGGGCAGACCGACGACCACGGAGCCGGTGGTGCCGTCCGAGGCGGAGAACGGGTACGCGACGACGCGCCACGGCGACCCCACCCGCGTCGAGGACACGGTGAACGGGTCCCCGTGGGTCTCCGACGCCTCGTGCGCCGTCAGGTCCGGCACCCGGGGAGTGCCGTACGAGCGCTGTGCCGCGTGGCTGGCTAGCGCGGCCTGCTGCGCCGTCGTCTGCACGCGCACGTAGTAGTCCGTCGGCCCGATCCGACCGCCGCCGCTGGTCAGGAACGCCAGCGCGTCCTCGGCGATCACCTGCGCCTCGGCCTCGAGCTTGTCGTCGACCGGGGTCAGCAGGCTGCGCTCCAGCAGCGTGGTGGCCGTGACGGCGGCCACCACCAGGCCCACCCCCAGCAGCACGGCGGTGATCGTGACGAGCCGCCAGTGCAGCGACGTCGCCTGCCACGCGGCCCGCAGGGCGGCGCGGCGTCCTTCCGGTCGCGGGGGACCGTCCGCCGGTGCGCCGGGCGGCTCCGGTGCGCCGGCGTCGCCGGGAGCGGTGGTGACGTCGGCGTCCGACGTGGCGGGGCCCGACGTGCTCACGGCTGCTCGCGCAGCAGGTACCCGACGCCGCGGCGGGTGTGGATGAGGGGCGGCAGCCGGTTGCCGTCGGCGTCCGTGAGGTGGTCGATCTTGCGCCGCAGGTAGGAGATGTACGACTCCACGATGTTGGCGTCGCCACCCCAGTCGTACTGCCACACGTGGTCGAGGATCTGCGTCTTCGACAGCACGCGCTGCGGGTTGAGCATGAGGTAGCGCAGCAGCTTGAACTCCGTGGGCGACAGGTCGACCTCGTGCCCGGCGCGCCGGACCTCGTGCGTGTCGTCGTCGAGCTCGAGGTCCGCGTACCGCAGGACGTGGTCGCCGAGACCGTCGTCGGGGTGCGTGCGGCGCAGGATCGCGCGGATGCGGGCGACGACCTCCTCCAGGCTGAACGGCTTGGTGACGTAGTCGTCGCCGCCCACCGTCAGGCCCTGCACCTTGTCGGCCGTGTCGTCGCGCGCGGTGAGGAACAGCACCGGCACGTGCTGCCCCTTCTCCCGCAGCCGCCGGGTCACCGTGAACCCGTCCATGTCGGGCAGCATGACGTCGAGCACCACCAGGTCGGGCGCCGTGTCGCGGGCCAGCCGCAGCGCGGAGGCGCCGTCCGCCGCCGCGTGCACCTCGAAGCCGGCGAAGCGCAGCGACGTCGCGAGCAGCTCGCGGATGTTCGGCTCGTCGTCGACGACGAGCAGCCGGGCCTCCGGCGCGCTGGAGGTGCTGGTCATGGTCCCAGTCTGGCGCCGGTTCCTGGGAGTCGCCTGAGCGCGGGGTGAACGCCTTCGCGGCGCGGCGCCCCCGGCACCCGGCCGCACCGGGCGGCAGGGACGCGCCGACGCGCGGGCATCGTGATGGACACGTGACCTGGACGGTCCGGCGGCCGCGGCACGCCGACTACCGTTGACGGGTGACCGTCGACTTCAGCGACCACGCGCTCAGCCCCGTCCCGGGAGGGACCGCCCCCCGGGTGACCGTCGTCCAGAACGGGCCCGACGTGGGCCTCGACCGCTTCGCCGGGTGGCTCCCCGGCATCGAGGTGCACCTGGTGCGCGCCGACCTGGGCGAGGCGCTGCCCGGCCCGACGGAGGTCGGCGACGGCCTCCTGGTCCTCGGCGGGCAGATGTCCGCGTACGACGACGAGGCCGCTGCGTGGCTGCGTCCGCTGCGCGACCTGCTCGCCGTGGTGAGCGCGACGGACGTGCCCGCCCTCGGCATCTGCCTCGGTGCGCAGCTGCTGGCCGTCGCCCGCGGCGGCCGGGTCCAGGTCGCGGCGCCCCCGGGGTGCGAGGCCGGTGTGATCGACGTGCGGTGGCGCCCGGAGGCCGCGCAGGACTCGCTGGTCGGGCCGCTCGTCGCGCTCGCCGCCCCGGCGCGCACCAGCCCGCTGCCCAGCATGCACGGCGACGCGGTCGTCGACCTGCCGCGTGGCGCCGTCTGGCTCGCGTCGTCCGCCACGTACCCGTTCCAGGCGTTCCGCATCGGCAGCGCCTGGGGGCTCCAGTTCCACCCCGAGGCCGGGCTCGAGACCCTGCGTGCGTGGGCGGAGTCCGACGAGCGCGTCGACACCGACGCCGTGGTCGCGCAGATGACGGAGCGTGCCGCGCAGGTCGACGCCGCAGGGCGTGCCGTCGCGCAGTCCTTCGCGAACCTCGTGCACGACCGCGCCGCGGCCCGCCGCCTGCCTGCCTGACCCCGACAGCCCGGCCCCAGGGGGCCGGGC
>JAEWEJ010000142.1 GCA_023389455.1 Actinomycetes bacterium
TGGCGTTGCTTGACCGCTCGCACCAGAACGCGATTTACCAGGATCTGTCCGTCCCGCAAATTGTGGAAAAAATTCTGCGCGAGCGCCACGGGATGCGCGGACAGGATTTCCTGTTTTCGCTTTCAAATGCGTACCCGCGCCGTGAGCAGGTGATGCAGTACGGCGAGGACGACCTGCACTTTATCACCCGTCTGCTGGGGGAAGTGGGTATCTGGTTTCGCTTCACCACCGACACGCGCCTGAACATTGACGTGGTGGAGTTTTACGACAGCCAACAGGGCTATGAGAAAGGCCTGACTCTGCAGTCGGTGCCGCCATCAGGGCAGCATTCGGAAGGTGTGGACTCGGTATGGGGGATGGAATCCCGTCACCACGTCGTGCAGAAGCAGGTCAGCACCCGGGATTACAACTATCGCGATGCCACGGAAGACATGAACGCTCAGGTCGATGCGACCCGCGGGGATGCCACCACTTACGGGGAAGCCTATCACTGGGCCGACAACTACCTGACGCCGGGCAATACGTACGACCGCAACCCGGCACCGGAATCCGGTGCGTTTTACGCCCGCATCCGGCATGAGCGCTATCTGAACGGCCAGACGCAGACCCGAGCCATCACCAGTTGCCCGACGCTCTCTCCGGGCCTGGTGCTTAACGTCACCGGCGGATATGAAGTGGCGGAAGTATTTGGCAAAGGCGTGCTCATCACCGCCATGACCAGTTCTGCCCGCCGTGACCGCGATTTTGAAGTGCACTTTGACGGCATTCCGGACAGCGCTGAGGTTGGCTTCCGCCCGGAGCCGGGTAAGCGCCCCGTCATGGCCGGTACGCTGCCGGCCCGCGTCACCAGCACCACCGAAAACGACACCTACGGCCATATCGACAAAGACGGCCGCTATCGCGTCAACATGCTGTTTGACCGGGATAACTGGGAGACCGGGTTTGAAAGCCTGTGGGTGCGTCAGTCCCGCCCGTATGCCGGGGATATTTACGGGCTGCACCTACCACTGCTGGCGGGCACCGAAGTGGCGATTGGCTTTGAGGACGGTAATCCGGACAGGCCGTACATCGCCGGTGTGCTGCACGACTCGGCGCACGGCGACCACGTCACCATCCGTAACTACAAACGTAACGTACTGCGCACCCCGGCAAACAACAAAATCCGCCTGGACGATGAGCGCGGAAAAGAGCACATCAAGATCAGCACCGAGTACGGCGGCAAGAGCCAGTTGAATCTCGGGCATCTGGTGGATGCTGAAAAACAACAGCGCGGGGAAGGCTTTGAGCTCCGGACGGACAGCTGGGGAGCCATTCGTGCACAGCAGGGTATTTTCATCACCGCCGATGCACAAATCAAAGGTCAGGGACAGGTTCTGGCGATGGATGCGGCGCTGGGGACACTCAATCAGGCGCAGCAGTTAGCGAAGTCACTGAGCGATGCTGTAGCCACTGCACAAGCTGAACTCGCGCAGATCCAGGCACAAAAAACATTGCTGGAATCCTCTATCAAGGATCTGCAGCAGTCCGCGTTGCTGATGAGCGCCCCGGACGGGATAGCTCAGGTATCACCGCAAAGTATTCAAATCAGCAGCGGACAGAACTTTATTCAGACCTCCGGCGAGAACAGTGACTTTAGCGTCTTCAAAAAATTCACCGTTGCGGCAGGCGAGATCATCAGTCTGTTTGCCAAAACGCTGGGTATCAAAATCTACGCTAATAAAGGCAAGGTGGATATTCAGGCTCAGGGGGATGAAATGGCACTGACCTCCCTGAAGGCCATGAAAATTATTAGCAAGAGTGATGAGGTTTATATCCAGGCCAGTAAAAAACTGACGCTGAGCTGTGGCAAAACGGCGGTGGTGATTGAGCCGTCGGGGATCAAGATTTTGACTCCGGGTGATGTGAATGCCAAATGCGCCAGTATCAACCAACTGGCCCCTCAAAGCTTCAGTCCGGCGCAGCCTGAATTACCACCTGAAGCAACCTGTGTGGAGAGCGCCCGCTGATGAAGAGTATTGCGACGATAGCGGAATGCCTGAATGCAAGACAGGATGAATACCGGTATTTGTTAATAGACCCATTGAAGCCAGTAATGTCATGGAATCCCTTGCATCCTGATTGCCTGAAAGAGGGGAAAGGTTCCAATTTCTTGCAGCAGGTACTGCGTCCAGACCTGGCATGGACACCGGAGCACTGTCCATTGTTAGTGCTGCTGGCTTCGCCAGGCGAAAATTGCGATGAAAGGTTAATTGAAAAGAGTGAAGAATATGCTCTCGGTGAAGTCCTGTATGAGAAACGCTATGTTTGCGGCTGGATGAGCGCTTCATTAGATCCTCAAAAAATGGCGGCATGGCTTGCAGAGTTGTGTAAAAAAATCAGACCGGGCGCAATTGTGCCAGTGTTTGAACCCCTGCGCCTTGAGCTGTTACGGAGCACGGCAGATCCCGCTCAGTTGTCCACGTTGCTGGCACCCATCGGTCGTTGGATATTCCTTTCTGCTACAGGAGAACAGACGGTCTTGTCAGGTGCAGTAAACAGTAAGGAATGGCAACTAAAGTGGGGGACTGAACAGGCACTGGATAACTATCGTGATATCTGGCGTCTGCTTTCTGCGTGGGGTCTTACCTCAGGACCTCTACCGACAGACGCTGCCCAACAGGCAGCAAAAGCCTGGGCTGGATCGGGCAAGGTTGGGCTTAACCATCTGAGCGATCGGATTTTTCTCGTACTTAATTCGCTGACGTTACCAGCCAGCGTGACCATACACGATGAAATGAAGGCGCTCCTGCAAAAAGTGGCCAGCAACCCAGATTTGCATCTCACGCAACTTATGAAAACGCTCCCGGACGCAGTCTGGAAGGAACAGCGCTCGCCTGAGCCGAAAGTGGAAGGAATTTAATGATGGGTACGCGAGATAAGGCAGGCAGTAACGCCGAAGCAAGTCAGCAGGCAGCAGTGGTTCCGTCAGGTTGTAAAGCCTGTAAACGTGAGGGCGTTGGCATTTATCCTCTGCGCGTGGCCGCAATTCCACAGCCTCTGGTAAATACCGGTTGGCAACCTGCGGTTCCTACCCAGGATATTGAGCTAACCGGGGGGGAGTTTAAATATGCCCTTCGCACCTTGCGTCAGGGCTATGTTTATGTACTGCTGGACAAAGCAGTCTGGCAGGCCTACCAGGTCACCGTCGAAGGCTTTTTACGTCAGTTCAATGCCTACGAGATGCCGGAAAGCGAAACAGTGGATTCACTGAGCCCGGCATGCCTGACGCAAAACCATGATGTGCTGGCAAGCTTCATCAATATTGATCCTAACTACTCGCAGGCGATGGTCGGATTTAGCAGCGATCCATGGTGTAAAACGGTCCTGGATGAATATAAAAGTGGAAAGCGTCCTGCTACACGTTTTACGCAGGTTACCGTCTCGGATGGAAAAGCGACGATAGAAGGAGCAAGCCGGAGCCTGACACTCGATCCCTCTTTGTCTGCGCTCAAAAGCAACGCGCTGGAATTTGCGACGGAATCTTTCCCTTCCGTCGTCGGCAAAGATGCCGACCCTGACGGGGCCCATGGTTTTTACCCGCGAATGGAAAAGAGCAAGCAAACCGCCCTGGGGAACCAGATTGCTCAGCTGCAACAGCAGTATGGCGCTCCTGTAAAAGCCATCGTACTGGATGATGTCGTGGGCGTGGTGGAGGAAATTAACCACGGTCGCCTGGATGTGGTTCAGGCGCTTGCCACGTTCACGTCTGAAAAGAGCAACATTCACCAGAAAACCATTTCAGATGCGATTGTGCAGCTACGGGCATCCACAACAAAGCAGACTGAAAACGATCCGAAGATTCAGGGATTCTCCACGCCGGGTTACAGCACATCGTATTCCGTCAGCCGTGAAAGTGCGGTTGCTATTGAGTTACGAAAAGCTCTGGGCCGCATGGAGGAATACTACGACGAGCCTGCGCGTGCGGCTTTTGCCAGCAATTGGCAGTCAACCGTGGACGGTTATAAGCAACAGATGGCAGCTATCTGGCAGGATCTCGACAACCTGTATACCTCTGCGCTGTGGCTGATGCTTCTGAATAACGACTACTCGCCGGAAACCAGCGTAGTCAGCTGGCACTTCCAGCTGCGAACCATTACTGCTTGTCTCCAGGGTAGCCTGGCCGGATGCGATACTGAAAAGCTCCAACAAGGGGGCAAAAAACCGCAGTGGACAGGCTGGCTGGCAGATCCAATGAGCCCACCGCTGATGGCTTTGCTGCGCAATGAGCATGATTTTTCAGCAGAAGTGTTCAATGGATCGCTGACCTATTCGAACCTGAAAGCAGTGCTGAACAGCAAAGAGGCCAGCGCTTTTGTTAACAATAAAGCGTACCAGCAATTAGCCGCAAGCCTGGTCAGTGCGATTGGCGGGGCGTACAGCGGTCTGTGGAGCCTGCTGTCTGAATCAGCTAAAGGCGGTGTGTTAAGGACGTTGCAGGCGGTGGCGTATGTGGCGGAAGGCAGCCCGGTTGTTACCGTTTTTACCGGGGAAATGACCATCCGGGATTATCAGAATCTTTTGCGCACCCAGCTTGATGTTCATGGGAAATCGCCCCTGACTATGCAGACCGAAGAGGCTGGCGGGGCAATGCGCTCAACGCGTGTAGGGCACTGGTTACAGGTTACCGACCCGGTCGTGCTGCAGCAAAGAATCCAGGTTCGCCTGACGGCTCCGCTGAGCAATCAGGGGAAATTATCCGGCATTACCATGCTGACACCGGATGTGATTGATAACTCATTAACTCGCGGTGAAATCGCGCTGGGCCCGGCAGAGATGCGCGGCATAGGCCGCTACCAGGCCACAATATCGACCGATTTCCAGAGTGGCCTGCTGGGGTTGATCCTGGCCGGAATATTGATTAATACCACCTTCAATAATATTGAAGCCCTGAAAACGGCGATGCCGGGCGATACGCAGGCGCAAATGTCCATGACCTCGGGCTCGCTGATTGCGCTGGCCTGCGGGGTTGAAATACTGGGCCAGGGCTCGGCGGTGCTGAACTTATTTAATAAGGGAGATCTGTTGATCCGAGGGGCTGGGATTATTGGAGGATTGGCGGGTATTGTTGATGGAATAGCTCTAGGGATGAAAACTTGGGCATTAATTGAATCAGGTGACACAATGGCTGCATTGTTTTATGGGTTTGCAGCTATATCTACGCTTATTGCCGGTGGTGTTGGGTTTTCATTTAGTATCGTTGGTAATTTTGCCTTATTTAGTGAAACAGCTCTTTTACTTGGTCCGGTTGGCTGGTGTATTACGCTGGGTGTCGTGGCTGTAACGTTGATGACGATTGGCAACGCTTATACCCGTTCACCGCTGGAACGCTGGTTGACACATACCTGCTTTGGTAACCGCGACGAGTGTGATGAGAGTGATGTGGTATGGCATAAGGAGAACCTCTCTGATATGCGCGAAGCCATGAAGGCGCTGCATGTCATTGCCAGCGGCGTGTCTGCCCAACTTGTAGGTGATTGGTTCGCCGATATGACGAACAACACTCGATTGCTGGGCAACCGGATGATGGCGGCTCGGGTTATCCTTGCCGACTGTAGCCCTACGGGATCCGACTGGCTGGTGGAACTGACCGCTACGGGTGGTGGGTCACATCAGGTGCTGGCCCGCAGTGGATCAGATGCAAAGCTAGCAGGACTAAAAACACCAGAACCGCAGATCTATGAAACAGCGGCCCAGCAGATTGGTCGAGGAGAATTGACGCCTATGGTACCCGCCGTGATGACAAAGGCAATATCTGCAACCTCTCTGAACGCCAGCTGGCTGGTCGCTGAAGGAAAACCGCAAGGACTGCAATTAGATGGTGAGTTCCCGCTAAACTTGTCTCGTTTTACCGGTGCTGAGCTGACGGTCACCTACTGGCCGGATAAAACTCAGCAGGATAATAGTTTACAGTTGACTACCCAACTGGACAGCTGATTCGATAAGGATGTCAATTTATGCCACAGCTCACTTTTAAAGACCCCCAACCAAGACTGAATCCGCCGGTCAGTTGCTGGCGGGAAGATATGCCAGAAAGCCACGAGCCTCAGCTTGTACCACCTCAGTTGCGTTGCATGACAACGCGAAATGATATTTACTTGGAGGTGCCGCGATACAGTACGGAGGTATCTTGGTTGATGATGCTTCCACTATCAGCATTAGTAGTCGGTGTAATGTTTTATTTTATATTTCTTTTCGTTTCAATTGGTTTTTATATGTTTTCTTTTGTTTCTACTGCTGTACTGTTTTCATTTTTGTTATTC
>JAEWEJ010000190.1 GCA_023389455.1 Actinomycetes bacterium
CTGCACGCGCGCCCGCGAGGCCGCCGCCACCAGGGCCTCCGGCCCGGGGCGCGGCACCGGGTCCGTGCGCGGCAGGAACCCGCCCTCCACGCGCGCCGCCACGTCCCGCGCAGCCCGGTGCGCGAAGACCAGGCCCTCCAGCAGCGAGTTCGACGCCAGCCGGTTCGCGCCGTGCACGCCCGTGCAGGCGACCTCCCCCACCGCGTACAGGCCCGTGAGGGACGAGCGGCCGTCCAGGTCCGTGACCACGCCACCCGAGTGGTAGTGCTGGGCGGGTGCCACCGGCACGAGGTCCGTGGCCGGGTCGATGCCGTGCTCCGCCAGCCGCTCGTGGATCGTCGGGAACCGTCGCCGCAGGAAGTCCGCCCCCAGGTGCCGGGCGTCCAGCCAGACGTGGTCCGAACCCGTCGCTGCCAGGCGGCGGACGATCGCGTGCGCGACGACGTCCCGCGGGGCGAGCTCCGCCAGCGGGTGCACGTCGGGCATGAAGCGCACACCGTCCGTGTCGAGCAGCAGGGCGCCCTCGCCCCGCACGGCCTCGCTCACCAGCGTGAGCTGGCCCTTCACCCCGGCCCCCAGCCACAGGACGGTCGGGTGGAACTGCACGAACTCCAGGTCGCCCAGCAGGGCGCCGGCCCGCAGCGCGGCGGCGATCCCGTCGCCCGTCGCCTGCGCGGGGTTCGTCGACGAGCGGTACACCTGGCCGATCCCGCCGGTCGCCAGCACCACCACCGGGGCGAGCGCCGCACCGACCCCGTCGCGCGAGCCCTCACCGATGACGTGCAGCGTCACACCCGCCACGGGGCCCGGCGCCCCGTCCGGCCCCGGCGCACCCGTCAGCACGTCCAGCACGAGGGCGTGCTCGACGACCTCGATGCCCGGGTCGTCACGGACCGCCTCGATCTGCGCGACCAGGGCGCGGGAGATCTCGGCGCCCGTCGCGTCGCCGCCCGCGTGCGCGATCCGGTCGGTCAGGTGCCCGCCCTCGCGCGTCAGGCTGATCGTGCCGTCGGGCGTGGTGTCGAAGACCGCACCGCGGGCCACCAGCTCGCGCACCCGCTGCGGCCCCTCGGTGACCAGCGTCTCGACCGCCCGCGGGTCGCACAGCCCCACGCCGGCGACGAGCGTGTCCTGCAGGTGCGCCGCCGGGGAGTCCGCAGGGTCCAGCGCCGCCGCGATCCCGCCCTGCGCCCACACGGTCGACCCGGACGAGAGCACGCCCTTGGTGACCAGCAGCACCCGCCGGACCCGGGTCCGCAGCTCGAGCGCGGCCGTCAGCCCGGCGATCCCGGAGCCGACGACCACGGCGTCCGCGTGCACCGTCCACCCCGGCTCGGGCGCCGCGAGACGCGTGGCGAGGCGGGCGGACGGCAGGTCGGGCGTCACGAGCACGCTGCGGACACTAGCGCGGCGTGGTCAGCCGACCGCGCCGTCGACCGCCTCCCGGCCACGGGCCAGCGGCAGGCCCGAGGCGACCAGCCCGGTGCGCTGCGTCCAGCCCGGAGGCACCTGGCCCGGGTCGTCGCCCGTGTCGACGGCGCGGTTGTCCGAGTCGACGAGCACCACGTGCGGCGTGTAGGTCCGCGCCTCGGCGTCGGACATGGTGCCGTAGGCGATGACGATGACGACGTCACCGGGGTGCACCAGGTGCGCGGCAGCGCCGTTGACGCACACCTGTCCCTCGCCGGGCTCGCCCGCGATGGCGTACGTGGTCAGGCGCGCGCCGTTCGTGACGTCCACGACGTCGACCTGCTGGCCCGGCAGGATGTCCGCGGCCGCGAGCAGCTCCGCGTCGATGGTGATCGAGCCGACGTAGTGCAGGTCGGCCGCCGTGACGGTCGCGCGGTGCACCTTGCCGGTCATCATCGTGCGCTGCAGCGTGGTCACGCGGCACCCCCGTCCCGGCCGTCGGCCACGTGCCCGCCCGCGCCCGCACCGGCCACGGTCCCGCGCAGCGTCAGCGGGGCGTTGTCGATGAGGCGCGTCGACCCGACCCGTGCCGCGAGCAGCAGGAGCGCGTCCGTGGTGCCGGCGTGCGGGGCCTCGAAGGTCGCCGCGTCGACGAGCGCCACGTAGTCGACCTCGTCCTCGTCGGACAGCCGCTCGGCGAGCACCGCGCGCACGGCGTCGACCACGGCCTGCGGGTCCCGGCCCGCGTCGGCCGCACGGCGTCCGGCGTCGAGCGCGGCGGACAGCGCGAGCGCCCGCCCGCGCTGCTCGGGCGACAGGTACGCGTTGCGGCTGGAACGCGCCAGCCCGTCCGGCTCGCGCACCGTCGCGTGGACCGCCAGGTCCACCGGCACGTCGAGGTCCTCGACCATGCGGCGCACGGCGGCGACCTGCTGCGCGTCCTTCTGGCCGAAGACGGCCACGTCCGGACGCGTCAGGTGCATCAGCTTGAGCACGACGGTCAGCACGCCGTCGAGGTGGCCGGGCCGCGACTCGCCCTCCAGCACCTCGCCCAGGCGTCCGGCGCTCACGCGCACCGTCGGGTCCCCGTCGGGGTAGACGACGTCCACGCCGGGCGCGAAGACCACGTCCTGCGGGCGCAGCAGGCCCGGGCCCGACAGGCGTCGCAGGTCCCCCTCGAGGTCGCGCGGGTACCGCGCGAGGTCCTCGGTGGGCCCGAACTGCAGCGGGTTGACGAAGATCGTCACCACGACGACCTCGGCCAGCGAGCGCGCGTGCTCGACGAGCGCCAGGTGCCCGTCGTGCAGCGCGCCCATCGTCATGACCACCGCGCGCCGGTACGGGCGGTGGCCGGTGTCCGCCTCCGGTCGCGGCAGCGTCGTGGCGTCCTGCGCCGCGAGCGCCGCGGCGAGGCCGTCGCGGTCGCGTACCAGGGCGGGGTGGGTGGTGCTCATGCGTCCTCCTGCGGCGGTGAGCCGCCGTCGTCCTCGTGCCCCGCCCCACCGGGAGCCCCCGGGGGCGGTGTTCCGTGGTCGTCCTGCTGCAACGCCGGCGGCACCGGGATGATGCCCGCGAGCGCGTCGAGGACGCGCTGGGCGGCGTCGGGGCCGACGAGCCCCGCGGCCAGCGCGCGCGCCGCCGCGGCCCGCGACAGCGCACCGTAGCCCGTCACCACGTCG
>JAEWEJ010000191.1 GCA_023389455.1 Actinomycetes bacterium
GGGCCCGTGCGTGTGCTCCCGGGCGTCGGCCTCCTGCACGGCCGGTGCGGGGTGCGGAGTGCCGCGGGGCTGGTGGGCGCGGGCCGTCTCAGGGCGTGCCGCGAGCGGGCACCTGCGCGCGCGGTGCCCGGGATCGCGCAGAGGTGCGCGGAGGGTCGAGCCGACAGCGTGCGGGGAGCCGGCAGCGCCGGGGACGGCCGACGTCAGCCGCGGTGCTGCTGCTTGATCCGGTTCGTGAGCTCGGTGACCTGGTTGTAGATCGACCGGCGCTCCGCCATCAGCTCGCGGATCTTGCGGTTCGCGTGCATCACCGTGGTGTGGTCGCGTCCACCGAACGCCTGGCCGATCTTCGGCAGCGAGAGGTCGGTGAGCTCACGGCACAGGTACATCGCGATCTGCCGGGCCGTCACCAGCACGCGGGAGCGGCTCGACCCGCAGAGGTCCTCGATCGACAGCCCGAAGTAGGCGGCCGTCTGGCCGATGACCGTGGTGGAGGTGATCTCCTGCGTCTGGTCGTCGGTGATGAGGTCCTTGAGCACGATCTCCGCGAGGGAGACGTCCACCTGCTGGCGGTTGAGGTTGGCGAAGGCGGTGACGCGGATCAGGGCACCCTCGAGCTCGCGGATGTTCGTCGAGATCTTGGACGCGATGTACTCCAGGACGTCGTCCGGGGCCTGCAGGCGCTCGCTCGCGGCCTTCTTGCGCAGGATCGCGATTCGGGTCTCGAGGTCGGGCGGCTGGACGTCGGTGATCAGACCCCACTCGAAGCGCGACCGCATGCGGTCCTCGAAGCCGTTGAGCTGCTTGGGCGGGACGTCCGAGGTGATGACGACCTGCTTGTTCGCGTTGTGGAGGGTGTTGAACGTGTGGAAGAACTCCTCCATCGTCTGTTCCTTGCCCTGCAGGAACTGGATGTCGTCGATGAGGAGCACGTCGACCTCGCGGTAGCGACGCTGGAACGTCCCGGCCTTGCCCTCACCGATGGAGTTGATGAAGTCGTTGGTGAACTCCTCGGAGTTCACGTAGCGCACCCGGACCGTGGGGTAGAGGTTCTGCGCGTAGTGCCCGATGGCGTGCAGCAGGTGGGTCTTGCCCAGCCCCGAGTCGCCGTAGATGAACAGCGGGTTGTAGGCCTTGGCCGGCGCCTCGGCCACGGCGACCGCCGCAGCGTGCGCGAACCTGTTGGACGAGCCGATGACGAAGGTCTCGAACAGGTACTTCGGGTTCAGCCGGGCGGGCTCGGACAGTCCGCGGCGGGGCGGTGCCACGTCGGCCGACCCGTCCACGGCGCGCAGCGCGGCGCGGCCGTCCGTGCGCGGGTCCGAGGGGGCGTCGTCGCGAGCCGGGGGCTCGTCGTCGGTGAGGCCGTCACGGGTGAAGCCGTGCGCCGACACGAGGGACAGGTCCGGACGCATCTCGGTGGCGCGCTCGTACGCGGACGCCGTGGGCGTCGGTGTGCTCGCCGGGGGGACGACCCGCAGGGAGGGCGGCACGTCGTCCGCGACCTCGGGATCGACCGTGATCGCGAAACGCGCCTCCCGACCGAGGGCCTCCGTCAGCGCCTGGGTGACCTCCGGACGCACCCGCGATTCGAGGTACTCCTTGGTCAGGTCGTTGCCGACCGCCAGCAGCATCGTGCCGTCGAGCAGGCCGAGAGGGTGCGCCAGACGGACGAACGCCAGCTGCCGTGGGGTGATGTCCGGGCTCGCCTCGAGGCTGGCGACCACGTGCCCCCAGATGCGGGCCGGCTCTTCGTCCTGTGACAACGTCCTACCTCGTGGTCGGTCCTGCGGGCTGGCTGAGTGTGGCACGGGGCACCGTCGTCCACATAGTTGTCCACACCTGTGCGCGCGGGCGCCGGGGTGGTCGGCGGCGTGCCGGACCAGCAGGTCGTCGTCTCCCGTGACGGGACGCGTGCGGCTCGCCGAAGAGGCTCGTGCGAGTGGCTCGCCCGGCGCCGACCGCCGACGAGGCACGACGACCACCGATGCTAGCCGCGGCCTCTCACCCACAGAAGCGCTCGCGGGGGTGAGAGAGCCGACACGCCGGGCGCACTTTCCCGGCCGGAGCGCTGACCTGCGGTAATGGGACCGCAGGCGCATCGAGCCGCCCCGGCCGTGCCACGGCCTCTCCGCGCGCATTTGACCGCCGTCGAGCCGGGAGCGTAGCGTGGTCCAGCCTTTCAACGGCTCCGTCCGGCGCGCCCTGACGCCGACGCGTACCACCCGGTGCGCGTTCCCTGGAGCGGTCGAGCGAGGCACCAGGACCTGGTCGCGCGACCTTGTGCGATCGCTTCGACAAACGTGTGGAGAACGTCGTGACCAAGCGCACCTTCCAGCCGAACAACCGGCGCCGGGCCAAGACCCACGGCTTCCGTCTGCGCATGCGGACGCGTGCCGGTCGCGCCATCCTCGCGGCGCGCCGCCGCAAGGGGCGCACCGAGCTCTCGGCCTGACGCTCGTCCCGGTGCTCCCCGCAGCGCACCGGATGCGCCGATCTGCCGATTTCCAGCAGACGGTGCGCCGGGGTGCGCGTGGGGGCCGTGACACGCTCGTCGTGCACCTCACGACCTCGACCGACCCCGGTCCGCCGGTGGTCGGTCTTGTCGTGTCCAAGGCCGTCGGGAACGCCGTGACGCGCAACCGGGTCAAGCGGCGGCTGCGGGCGCTCGTCACGGCACGGCTCGCCGCGGTGCCGGACGGTGCCCTGCTGGTCGTCCGCGCGCAGCCGGCGGCGGCCGACGCGTCCTCGGGGGAGCTCGGGCGGGACCTCGACCGGGCGCTGGCGACCGCTCGCCGGAGGGCCGGCTCGCGGACCGACGGACAGGCGTCGGCATGACCTGGTCCTCGGCCTGGTCCACGGTCCGGAGGCTGCCGGCCACGGTCCTGCTCGGGCTCCTGTGGGTCTACCAGCACGTCGTGTCGCCGCTGACCCCTCCGACCTGCCGGTTCTACCCGTCCTGCTCGCAGTACGCCGTGCTCGCCGTGCGACGTCACGGCGCTCTGCGCGGTGGCTGGCTCGCGGTTCGGCGCGTGGCGCGCTGCCACCCCTGGAACCCCGGCGGGGTCGACGACGTTCCACCTGCGCGCGACGCGCACCACTCTCACCACGCGGCTCGCGCCGCGCACTGACGCTCTCGAGGAGCACTCCTTCATGGACTGGATGGACGGCCTGCTGTTCCCGATCATGGTCGTGGTCGCCTGGATCATGGTCCAGTTCCACGACCTGCTCACGTGGGCGGGTCTCGACCCCGCCAGCGGCGCCGCCTGGGCGCTGTCCATCGTGGGCCTCGTGATCGTCATGCGGATCCTGCTGATCCCGCTCTTCTTCAAGCAGATCAAGGCGTCCCGGGGCATGCAGCTGGTGCAGCCCGAGATGCAGGCGCTGCAGAAGAAGTACAAGGGCAAGAGCGACCCCGCGTCCCGTGAGGCCATGAGCCGCGAGATGATGGAGCTCTACAAGAAGCACGGGACCAACCCGTTCGCGTCGTGCCTGCCGATCCTGCTCCAGTCGCCCATCTTCTTCGCGCTCTTCCGGGTGCTGTTCGAGCTGCCGCGCCTCGCGGCCGGCACGTACGACCGCGCCGACAGCATCGGCCCCCTCACCAAGGAGCTCGCCGGTCAGGCGGAGGCGGCCACCATCTGGGGTGCGCCCCTGTCGGGCACGTTCCTGCAGGCCGACGGCAACTGGCACATCCAGGTGGTCACGGTCGTGCTCATCGTCGCCATGTCGGTGACGACGTTCACCACCCAGCGCCAGCTGACGATGAAGAACATGCCGCCCGCGGCTCTGCAGGGCCCGATGGCGCAGCAGCAGAAGATCCTGCTCTACATGCTGCCGCTGATCTTCGCGTTCTCCGGCGTGAACTTCCCGATCGGTGTCCTCATCTACTGGACCACCACGAACCTGTGGTCGATGGGCCAGCAGTTCTACACGATCCGCCGCATGCCGGCGCCGGGCTCCGAGGCGGAGAAGGCGTTCAAGGCACGCCAGGCCCGCAAGGCGGCCGCCCGCGGGCAGGCCGTCGAGGAGACGAGCACGACCGCGGTGATCGAGGAGAAGCCGCGCGGCCAGCGCCCGCAGCCCAAGCGCAAGGACCGCGCCAAGGCCAGGCCGACGGCGGCCGAGACGGCCGCTCCGGCCGTCCCCGAGCAGCAGCCCCTCGAGGATGCGCCTCAGGAGGCGCCGGCCGACGCCGGGACACCGCCCGCGCCGAAGAAGAAGAAGCGCAAGGGCACGTCACCGAGCGCATCCGACGGGCCGGCCCAGTCCTGACCACCACGCGTGGCCGGTCGGCCGCGCGGATGAGACTTCGCTGAACGGAGAAGAGATGGCTACGTCCGAGCAGAGCACGCCCGGGGACGCCGACCTCGTCACGCGCCTCGAGGAGGAGGGCGAGATCGCCGCCGACTACCTCGAGGAGTTCCTCGACATCGCGGACCTCGACGGTGACATCGACATCGACGTCGAGCACGAGCGCGCCGCGGTCGAGATCGTCGCGGAGGAGGGGAGCGAGGCTTCGCTCCAGCGGCTGGTGGGCACCGACGGTCAGGTGCTCGACGCGCTGCAGGAGCTGACCCGGCTCGCCGTGCAGACCAAGACGGGCGAGCGCAGCCGCCTGATGCTCGACATCGCGGGCTATCGCGCAGGTCGTCGCGCCGAGCTCGTCGAGATCGCGCGGGAGGCGATCGAGCGCGTGAAGACCTCCGGCACTGCTGTGACGCTCGAGCCGATGAACCCGTTCGAGCGCAAGGTCGTCCACGACGCGGTGGCCGAGGCCGGCCTCGCGAGCGACTCCGAGGGCGTCGAGCCCGAGCGTCGCGTGGTCATCCGCACGTCCTGACCGCTTGGTCGACTCGAAGGGCGGGCAGCGCATGCTGCCCGCCCTTCGTCATGTTCGCGCCCTGGCGTTCGTGACGCCGACGAGGTGGCTGCTCGGGCCACGGGTGCTCTCCGAGCGCGTTGTCAGCGACGACGACGTCGTGGACCCCCTGACAGGCGCGGTCTCACGTGGAACTGCTCGTCGGCGTGACGACGCTGCTCGCCAGCGGTCGGCGATCAGGGACCTGGTGGGCGTGCGTGTGCCCAGGGGATTGATGTGGTCGGTGCTCGCGCACGACGGCGGCTTCGTGCGACCGGTGCGCCGTCATCGGGTCGTGCGGCTGACCCGTGGGCGGTTTCACGTGGAACAGCCGCTGATAGGCGCAACCGTCGCGGCGTGGACGGGTCGCGCGGGGCAGCAGATGGGATGCGTCCGCGCGACAGTGCCGCATGTCCACGTGGCCCTCGGCGGGTCCGTCCACGCGGAGCCACCACCCGTGGGCGGCTCAAGCAGAGGGTCGCCACGTGCAGCGGGGTGCGCCACGGCGCGCGCCAGGAGACATGTGCACGGTTTCACGTGGAACGGATGGCCCTCCGGGCCGCGAACCGTCCGCGTGTGACCTTGGCCTGCCGCCCGGGCGGCGCTGGATCACCTTCGACGCATCCGGGCGTCCGGTCACGTCCTCGAGCGGGCTCGTCCTCGAGCGGGCACGTCCTCGATCGGGCTCGTCCTCGAGTGGGCACGTCAGCGTACGGCACGTCGGCGTACGGTTGGCCGGCGAACGAGACCACGACCTGCGGCCATCCCAGCGCGCGGTCGACAGGGCATCGGTGGCCTCCTGTGCCGGCGCCCCGGGGTGTGCTCGTCCGTGCGCGCGTCACCGTGGAGTGCGGTCATCCTCGCGTTCGGGTCTGTCGGCGTCCGGGTGGTCCGGCGGGCGGCTGGTTCTGCGTGCGTCATCCGGGGGGACGCGTCGTCATCGACGACGACGCACGGCGACCGATGCCCCGACACGCAGAGAAGGAGGGGAGCCCGGCCGCCCTCTGCGTGAGGCCTGGGCCGGGTTTCACGTGGAACACGTCGCGTACGACGCCGGGACCGGTTGCGCGTGCCGGCCGCGCGTGCCGGCCGCGCCGATGCAGCGGACACAGCTACCTCCCGAGCGCTCCACGGCCGACGCCTTGGGTGATCTCGGGGTGACGACGGGAAGGTGTCCGTGAGAAGACCCGCTGCGGCGGGCACCCTGCCCGCACGACGGCAGGGTGACGAAGCAGGCGAGGGGCGGCCGCCTGGTCCAGGCCCGGCCGGTGTACCCAAGGCCCTGCCATGGCCGGCCCCGCGCGTACCGCGGCGCCGGTGAGCCGATACCTCACCACGTCGGGTGTCCGACGACGACCCACAGATCCTTGGTGGTGACCGCGCACGCCGAACGCGCTGTCCGCCGCCCACGAGGTCCCGCCCGTTTCACGTGGAACCGACGGCTCGTGGCCGCTACGTGGGTCGGAGCCCCACGCCCGCGAGGTCGCGGCGAGGCCTTGCGCCGCGCAGACTGCGTCAGGGCTCGGATGGTCCGTTGCGCGGTGATGTAGGGCTGAGCTGCGGCCGTTGTGCTCACGACGCGGGGCTGATGACGCGGGACTGATGGCGCGGGGCTCGCGACGCAGGCCTCACGACGCAGGGCTGATGACGCGGGGCACGCGACGCAGGGCTCACGACGCAGGGCTGATGACGCGGGGCTGATGACGTGGGGCTGATGACGTGGGGCTGATGACGCAGGGCTGATGACGTGGGGCTGATGACGCAGGGCTTATGACGCAGGGCTCACAATCCAGGGCTCACCACCCAGGGCTCACAACCCAGGGCTCACAACCCGCGGCCTCCGTGGTGCCTACGGCTTCCCTGAACGCCCCGTCAGCGGGCCAGGCGTCCCCGCCTGTTTCACGTGGAACTGAAGCCTTGTCCGGCTGTCTGACCTCGGACCCACATCAGGGCGTCGTTTCACGTGGAACGAATGGGCCGACGCCGGGGCGGGCGATCCCCCTGTCCGCCGACGCGCCGCGGGTCACCGACATGGTCGTGACTGGGACGTCGTTACGCCGGGCAGGGCAGACGACGTCGCGGCGAGGCGGCGCATCGACCCGAGGGCTCATGGCGCGCGGCGCAACAGTTGGGACACCGGCCAGGCGGAGCGCCGGGCCGAACCATCTCCGGGCGCTGGAGTACTCAGTCGATGGTCGCTGATGCGCAGGTCGTGGGCGCACCCGACCGCAGACGTGCGGTCGAGGGGAGTGCGGCACAGGCTGCGGGGTGATAGGCCCCCGCGGGGCGTCTCGGACGGTGAGCCGGCGATGGGGTGCGCGTCTGCTCCTGGCGCCGTCCACCGATCCGCTTGCTGTGCTCGGGCAGCGGGCAGGTGGTGGACATCGCCCGTGGGCGCAGCGGTGCCGGTCGACAGGCACGGTCGCTGGCATGCAGCGACACGCGGGGTGGTGGGCTGGCCGGACGTCGATCGGTCTCACGGGGACCGGTCCGACGGCTTGTCCGCAGTCGGTGTGCGCCGCCCTGCGCCGCCCATCGCACCGTGTGGAACTCGCCGGCCGTGTGGTGACGAGGGTGGGCCGGGCACGGGACGCGCCTGTGGTCATCCGTCGGCGACCGACCATGCGGTCCTCCACTCACGCAGCGGTGATGGTGGGCCGGGATGGTGGGGCGGACCAGGACGGGGCGTGGTCATCCGTCGCACGGAGCCGGTCCGCATCCCCGCGGGCGGACACTGGGTCGGAACGTCGGCCATGTCGCTTCACGGTCGGCCTGAGGGCTGCTGCGCACGCACGGCGGGAGCGAGAGCAGTCCGCGGGAGCTCGGCGCGCCGGAGGGGGCGGCATGCGTGCACCGGTGTCCCTCGGCTGCCACGTCGTCACCAGCGCCCACTCGGCCCCGCGCGACGCGGGACGGTACGAGATCGTGGCCGGGCGTCACGGTTCAGGTGACTCGCGAGGGGGTGCCAGGTCGACGTCGCGCGTGCAGTGACGCCGCACAGGCACGAGCGGCCGCTGCGCCGGCTGCACAGGCGGTCCGACCCCACCGGCACCAGGGCCGCGACGGCACCACCGTCGCGACGGCGGCCCGGTCGCGACGGCGGCCCGGTCGCGACGGGGGACCGCTCGCGACGGGGGACCGCTCGCGACGGGGGACCGGCAGCGCCGGGGGACCGGCCGCGACGGGGGACCGGCCGCGACGGGGGACCAGCCGCGACGGGGGACCAGCCGAGAAGGAGGACCGGCCGAGAGAAGGAGGCCCGGTCGCGACGGCGGCCCGGCCGCGTCGGGCTGGACGGGGAGGGGGTGCGCGCCCGAGCATGCGGGCGGGGTGGGCGAGTCGCATCGGGGCCCCTGTGGCGTGCCGCCCACGAGAGGGCTCACGACCGGTCGGCCCTGAGGCAGCCCGCGGCAGCCGGGTGACGATGGACGGCTTGTGATGCGACCGAGAACCTGAGGGCGGAGGAGCGGGCGGTCGCTACGCAGTCCAGAGGCGGGGGGAGGTGGTGTGGCCGCTACCTGCCGCCCGCAGGCACCCACCATGGCCGCGTCTGGGCGCACGATGACACGTGGCCGGCTTCTGTCGCATCGGCGCAGGTCAGCGCGATGGTGTGTGGTTCGGCGGCGTTTCGGTGACGACCGCACAGACCACCGGTGCACGCGTGCTGCACGTGTCCACACACGCGGAGTGGGGGCGCGTCCGCAAGGGCTGGGCGCGGTAGCGTAGGCCCGCGACGGAGGCGCGCCGATCCGGTGCCCGCGCCGGTCGCCGTTTCACGTGGAACAGGAGCCAGACGGGTGCCAGAAGAGTCGCAAGCTGCGGGGAGTGCGACCGTGGACCCGTTGCAGGGGGACGCCCGGCTGCCGGACTTCTTCGGTGACGCGTGGCCGTCCGTCGAGGCCTTCCACACGATGCTGGTGGAGGAGGGTGAGCTCCGCGGCCTCATCGGCCCCCGCGAGGTCCCGCGCCTCTGGGAGCGCCATCTCCTCAACTCTGCTGCCGTCGTCCCCTTCCTTCCCGAGACCGGTGTCATCGTCGACGTCGGCTCCGGTGCGGGCCTGCCCGGCATCGTCGTGGCAGCGATGCGGCCGCGGGCAGAGGTCGTCCTCGTCGAGCCGATGGAGCGCCGGGTCGCCTGGCTGCACGACGTCGTGGACCGGATCGGTCTCACGAACGTGCAGGTCAGGCGCGCAAGAGCGCAGGAGCTCGACGGCGCGATCGAAGCGGACGTCGTCACGGCCCGCGCGGTGGCGTCGCTCGACAAGCTCTACCGATGGACTGCGCCGCTCGTTCGCGAGGGCGGCGCCGTGATCGTCATGAAGGGTGCCCGGGCAGCCGACGAGCTCGAGGCGGCGGCCAAGGTGATGCGGGCGGTCGGACTGCGGGAGGGTCGCGTCGACGAGGTCGTGACGATCCCCGGTACCGAACCGACACGCATCGTGTCTGCCGTACGAGGAGGGGGACCGCGTGTTCGGTAGGAAGAAGCGCCGCGAGGAGCGTGAGGCCGCCGCTCGTGCTGCAGCCGCTGCCGCGGCGGCGCAGACCCAGACGGTCACGCCTACGCCCTCTGCAGCGACCCCGGAAGCGCCTGCCGCAGCGGACACGTCGTCACGAGCCGGCGGAGCCGAGGATGCGGCCTCGTCCCGAGACGCCCATGCGCACCCGCTGACGCAACCCGGCTCGCAGGAGTCCCTCGGTGGCGCACCCTCGTCGATGCCCGGCTCTCTGGACGCCCCCGATCGTGGCCTCGCGCCTGCCGGCGGACCGCAGCTCCAGAAGCCGGAAGGGCTGGTTCCCCGTACCGACTCGCGGAGCGGGGACAGTGTCGCCTCGCAGGGCGCGCGGCCGCGGTGGACCCCTGACGATCTTGCGCGTCCGTCAGTCGACGTTGATTCGCCGGCGTGGGAGAGGTCGATCGGGTCCGTGCCATCAGCCGGCGGTGATCGCGCGCTGGATCACGTTCAGGCCGGAGCGACGGGTGTCGCCGACGTTTCACGTGGAACCGACGGTGAGTCAGTCCGCTCGTCGGTCGTCTCCAGCGACGACGGGATGGGCTCGGCCCCCGCGGGCGTGGATGTTCTGGGCGCTGTTTCACGTGGAACCGGAGCAGTCGACGGGCCCGGGAGCCTGGCCTCTCGCGACCATCGGTCACCCGGCGGACTGCATGACGCCGACTCCTCGGCATCGCCGCGGACCATCGACGCGCTCGTCGTGAGCAGTGACGGTGACCCGCAGAGGACCGGGTTGGCAACTGATGCCCGCGCGGTGACGTCCGCTCCTGCTGCATCGGGGGAGCGGGTTTCACGTGAAACGGCTGCGTCGCCCGACGCGGGGGAAGGTCGCGGTGCAGCGGCGGATCCCGCCAACGCAGACGCCTCTGATTCACGTGAAACCGCAGCGCCGCGGCCGGAGCCGGAGCTGTCGCACGCACCGGTGCCGACGGACGACCACAAGCCGCGACGAACGACCCGCCCGCAACCCCTTTCCGTGGCGGACATGGGGGCTGCCTACCCGTGGCAGACTGACGCGAGCGCGCCGACGCCACCTCCGGGCGGACGTGGTGCCGCGTTGGACGCCGCTGTCGACGCGCTGGACGCGACACTCGACGGCTCGACGCTCAGCCAGCGGGTGCAGGACCCGCGCGGCCCTCGCGCAGCCTTGGGCAACGGGGACGTGCAAGCGACTGACCAGCGGCCGGACCCTCAGATGGTCCAGGACGGACAGGGCGCCACGGCCCGTGCGACGCCCGAGACCAGCACCGCAACGGCCACGCCGGATACGGCGAGCGGCCCGGCGCCCAGCGCCGAGCACCATGACGAAAGAGGCACTGTGAAGGACCTGCTGGACGGCCGGGGCACCGGCGACGTCACCGATGCGAGCGGGCCGGTCGCGTCCCTCGATGCTGACGAGGCCCGCCGAGCGGCACTGGTCGACAGCCTGCCGCGGCCGTCGGTCGACACCCCGCTGCTTGCCGAGCTCCAGCTCGACGCACGCCGTCGCATCGAGCTGCGCGGGAGGAAGTTCCCCCGACCGGAGCGCACCCGGGTGATCACGGTGGCGAACCAGAAGGGCGGCGTCGGCAAGACGACCACCACCGTGAACCTCGCCGCCGCGCTCGCGCAGGCGGGCCTGCAGGTCCTCGTCCTCGACAACGACCCGCAGGGGAACGCGTCGACCGCTCTCGGCATCGACCACCGCGCCGGGACCCCGTCGATCTACGAGGTCCTCGTCGACGCCGCGCCCATGCACGAGGCGGTGCAGGAGAGCCCGGACGTGCCGGGCCTGTGGTGCCTCCCGGCGACGATCGACCTGTCCGGTGCCGAGATCGAGCTGGTCTCCATGGTGGCCCGCGAGACCCGGCTGCGGACCGCGCTCGACGGCTACCTGGCGTGGCGCACCCAGCAAGGCCTGGAGCAGATCGACTACGTCTTCGTCGACTGCCCACCGAGCCTGGGGCTGCTGACCGTCAACGCCTTCGTGGTGGCGCGCGAGGTGCTGATCCCGATCCAGTGCGAGTACTACGCGCTCGAGGGCCTGTCGCAGCTCCTCAAGACGATCGAGCTGATCCAGGCTCACCTGAACCCGGAGCTGTCGGTCTCGACGATCCTCCTCACCATGTACGACGCGCGCACCAACCTCGCGCAGCAGGTGGCCGACGAGGTGCGGACGCACTTCCCCGACCGGACGCTGCGGACCACCGTCCCGCGGTCGGTCCGGATCTCGGAGGCTCCGAGCTACGGGCAGACCGTCATCACGTACGACGGCGGCTCGTCCGGCGCGCTCGCCTACCTGGAGGCCGCGCGGGAGCTCGCTGAGCGCGCAGTCACCCGCCCGACCAGCACAGACACGTCCGCCGCAGCCCCGAGCGGCCCCGCACAGGAGGACCAGTGAGCGAGAAGCGTCGCGGCCTCGGCCGCGGTCTGGGAGCACTCATCCCGACCGGGCTCGACACCCCGCGCAGCACCGGCGACCGCCCGGTCGACGTGTTCTTCCCCGACAACCGCAAGGTCGACGCCGCGCAGACCGCGCCGGCCGACGCAGCGACCGCCACCGACGCACCCGTCGCGTCGTCCGAGGTGGCGACCGCGACGGACGCACCCGCGGCGGCGACCGGGACCACGACGCCCGTTGCTGACGCAGCGGCCAGTCCCTCGGTGGCCCCCTCCAACGGCGTGACCGGCACAGCCGTGGACTCGGAGCCGCAGGACCCCGCCCCGGCGGCCGAGATCGACGGACTCGTCCCGGTGCCCGGTGCGCGGTTCGCGGAGCTTCCGGTCGGGTCGATCCGCCCGAACCCGCGTCAGCCGCGTCAGGTGTTCGACGAGGACGCTCTCGGTGAGCTGGTCGGCTCCATCCGTGAGATCGGCGTCCTGCAGCCGGTGGTGGTCCGTGCCGTCGACGACGGCTACGAGCTCATCATGGGGGAGCGGCGGTGGCGCGCCACGCAGGAGGCCGGCCTCACGACGATCCCCGCGATCATCCGTGAGACCGAGGACTCCGACCTCCTTCGCGATGCGCTCCTGGAGAACCTGCACCGGTCGCAGCTCAACCCGCTCGAGGAAGCCGCGGCCTACCAGCAGCTGCTGGACGACTTCGGCTGCACGCACGAGCAGCTCGCGACCCGCATCCACCGCTCGCGCCCGCAGATCTCCAACACCCTGCGGCTGCTCCGGCTGCCCCCGCTGGTGCAGCGACGGGTCGCGGCGGGCGTGCTCTCGGCAGGGCACGCGCGTGCGCTGCTGGGCCTGAGCGACGGAGCGGCCATCGAACGCCTCGCTCAGCGGATCGTGTCCGAGGGGCTGTCGGTCCGCGCCGTCGAGGAGATCGTGTCGCTCGGCGGTGACGAGACGGCGCCGACCCGACGGCAACGTCCGCGTGCGGGCATCCGCAACGAGGCTCTCGACGAGCTCGCAGGGCGGCTCTCCGACCGCTTCGAGACGCGGGTCAAGGTCGACCTCGGCAAGACCCGCGGCAAGCTCACGGTCGAGTTCGCGTCGGTGCAGGACCTGAACCGGATCCTCGCGTCGCTCGCACCCGAGGACCCCGGCGTCCTGAAGTAGGACCCGGAGGGGGTCGGCTGCCGGTGACACCCAGCCGGCAGCGTCCACGACGACGCAGGGTGTGCACCGTCGCACCCAGCTCCGACAACGGCCTCGGTGCCCTCGTGGCTCCGAAGCGGCGTCTCCAGGTGCCGCTGAGGGCCGGGAAAGTTCGTCAGGAAGGCCTGAGAGCGTCGATCGGACGCGCTCAAGCACCCTGCGGAGGCGCCGTGCGCCGGAGGATCCGTCCTGGCGCGCGTGACGGAAAGCCGTGAAGGGGTACAAACCCGACCGGCGGCGGACGGCGGTGCGTCCGGATGGCGCGATCGGTGGACGGCCACTGCCTCGCACATCCCGCGGGTGTGTCGCCGCCGACCGGCGCCCGAGCCTCACGCCGGCCGGGGTAGTGGATCCGGTCCCGCCGCGCCCGCGCCACGTCACGTCGACAACCCCGGGCCGGCGCGCCATGGTCGACGTCGGTACGCACGGTCAGCGGCCCACCGCCCGCTGCAGACGGCTCACGCGTGACGGCATGTCACGCCGACAGTCGACCCGGCCCGTCGAGTCGTGCTCGACGTCGGTACGCAGACCGAGCGGTCCACCCGGCTGACGGTTGACGAGTCGCGACGAGCGGCCTCCGTTCCAGACGCGCGCGTCCCGGCATGACCCAGCAGCCCACGGAGGCCGACGGGGCGACCTTCGACGCAGATCGCGCAGCGCGGCGAGGCGACGCTCCAGCAGATCGCGGAGCACGGCGAGGCGACGCTCCAGCAGATCGCGGAGCACGGCGAGGCGACGCTCCAACAGATCGCGGAGCACGGCGAGGCGACGCTCCAACAGATCCCGAAGCGCGACGAGGTGACGCTCCGACAGATCCCGGAGGGCGCGAGGCGAGCGCCTACGTAGCGCTCGGTGCCGCCACCTCGTCAACAGTCGCAGCAGGTCGGTCAGCGCTGTCGCTTCACGCCTCGCGTCGCCCCGCGCCCCACGTCACCTCACGCAGACGCGGCGAGCAGCTCCTCCACGGCTTCCTTGAGGACCGCCTTGGGGCGCGCGCCCACGAGGCTGTTCTCCATCTCGCCGCCGGTGAAGAAGGCGATGAAGGGGATGGACTGGACCTTGAAGTCCTCGCTCAGCCCGGGATTCTCGTCGGCGTTGACCTTGACGACCTTGAGGCGGCCCGCGTACTCCTCGGCCAGCTCGTCGAGCACCGGGGACACCAGGCGGCACGGACCGCACCACGGCGCCCAGAAGTCGACGACCACAGGGACGTCGCTGCGCAGGACCTCGGCCTCGAAGGTCAGGTCGGTGACGTCGACGGTGCTCATGCGGTGACCTCCTGGTCGACCACGACCAGCGTCTCACCGGGGGAGAGCGGGTCGACGGTGTCGGTGAGCGCGGCCAGGTAGTGCTGCGCGTCGAGTGCGGCGGAGCAGCCGGAGCCGGCGGCGGTGATGGCCTGCCGGTAGGTGTGGTCGACGGCGTCACCGCACGCGAAGACTCCCGGCAGGCTGGTGCGCGTGGACCGGCCCTCGACGGAGATGTAGCCGTTCTCGTCCAGGTCGACCTGGCCGATCAGCAGCTCGGTGCGCGGCACGTGCCCGATGGCGACGAAGAGCCCGCCGGCGGCGACCTCGCGGGTCTCGCCCGTGACGGTGTCCTGCAGCGTCACGCCCGTGACCTTCTCCTCGCCGTGGATGGCGACGACCTGCGAGTTCCAGGCGAAGGAGATCTTGGGGTCCGCCGCGGCGCGGTCGGCCATGATCTTTGAGGCGCGCAGCTCGTCACGCCGGTGCACGATCGTGACGGTGCGCCCGAAGCGGCTGAGGAACGTGGCCTCCTCGACGGCGGAGTCGCCGCCACCGACGACGAGGATGTCCTGGTCACGGAAGAAGAACCCGTCGCAGGTGGCGCACCAGGAGACGCCGCGCCCGGACAGGCGCTTCTCGTCCGGCAGGCCCAGCTCGCGGTACGCGGAGCCGGTCGCGAGGATCACGGCGCGGGCGCGGAACACGTCGCCGTTGCCGGTCGTGACGACCTTGACGTCACCGGTGAGGTCGAGCGACGTCGCGTCGTCCCAGAGCACCTCGGCGCCGAACTTCTCGGCCTGCTTCTGCATGGAGTCCATGAGCTCGGGGCCTTGGATCCCGTCGGGGAAGCCGGGGAAGTTCTCGACCTCGGTGGTGTTCATGAGCGCACCGCCGGCCGTGACGGAGCCTGCGATGACGACAGGGGCGAGCCCGGCGCGCGCGGCGTAGATCGCAGCGGTGTACCCGGCCGGACCCGACCCCACCACGACGAGGTCCCGTACGTCGGTGGCGGTGGGCTGGGCGGCGGTCTCGGTCACTGGTGCCTCGCTGGGTCGGTCGGCGTCACCGTGCGGTGACGGGGCCGCAGGGCGGCCCGGGATCTGGCTCGTCCAACTGATCGTAGGGCGCTTCTGTTCCCTGACGCGGACGCTGTCCGGGGTCCGACCCGTCAGGAGACGGTGACCTCGGTGACCTCGATGCGGAACGCCCCGGCCGAGTTGGTCGGCAGCTCCGTGAAGTAGAGGACGAGGGTGGACGTCCGCACCGGCTCGGCGAACGTCAGCACCGTGTCCTGGCTGAGCGTCCCGGACGCCAGCAGGTCGCCCTCCGTGGGCGCCTCGCCGGTGGTGGCGCGCACCTCGACGTTGCCGCCTGTGCCGTTGACCTGCAGGTTCACCCCGCTGACGACGGTCTCGGCGGCGAGCGTGAGCTCCAGGCCCATGCCCTCCTTGAGCCCGCCGAAGTCGGGGCGGTTGTACGTGAAGGAGAACCAGAACGTGGAGGGGTCGCCGTCGATCGCGAGCTCGACGTTCTCGACGCGCTCGCCCGCGAGGTCGGTGGGGTCGAACGTGCGGATGGAGGCGATGGCCGGCGGCGGTGAGTCGCCCTGCGGTTCCTCGGTCTGCGGCTCGTCGACGACGGCGGGGTCCTCGGTATCGGCGGACGGCTCCTGCTGCGGGGACTCCTGCGCGGCGGGGGTGCCGGTGCCGACCGGGGACGTGAACAGCGCCCGCGCGGCGAAGACGAGGCCGATGAGGACCAGGACGCCCACGATGACGAGCACCAGGGCGGTCGGGTCGAAGCGACGGCCCGTCGGCTCCTCGTCCTCGACGAAGGCGAACGGGTCGTCCGCGAAACCGCCGGGGGTGTCGTCCCACGGCTCGGGCTCCGGCGTCGCCTGCACGGGAGGCAGGGAGGCCGGGAGCACGGGCGGAGGCGCCGTGGGCTGCGTGCGGGCACTGCCCACCTGCCCGGCGGGCAGCACCCCGGTGCGGGGCGGCGCGGCAGGCGGCGGGGTGCCGGGGCGGACGGCACCGGCGGGGAGCTCGTCGAAGGCCGAGCGCACCGACTGCCGGGCGACGCGCACGGGGGCCGCCGGCCGCTCGGGAGTGCCGCCGGCCATCTGCGCGGCCGCGGCGACGGCGCCACCGAGCGCGGGTGCGTCGTCGCCGTCGGCGGCACGGCCCACGCGGATCTCACCCCAGGGCTCGAGCTCGTGGACGAGCTCGCCCGGCGTGTGAGGACCGTCCTCGTGGGGGCCCAGCGTCACGGCGCACAGCGTGTCGAGGTCGTTCGGCACCCCCGCGACGAGCTCGGCGGGCGGCACGAGGGCGCCATCGACGACAGGCGCGGGCTCGACGGACGTCGACAGGGCCTCGTCCGCGCCCGTGGGCCAGCGGCCCGTCAGCCCCGTGTAGAGGATGCGCACGAGGTCGACGGTGTCGGTGCGGCTCGTCGCGCGCGCGTCGCCGTGGGAGGTGCCGAGCAGGGCGGCGTCGATGGCGAGCCCGGACACGAGGACGCGTCCGTCGGCGGACACGTGGACGACCGACGGGCGCAGCGCGAGGTGGTGGACGCCGCGGCGCCGTGCGACCTCGAGCGCGGCGGCCGCCTCACCCGTGACCGCGCGCGCCTGGTCGGGCGTCAGCGCGCCACGCTCGACGAGCTGGGCGAGGGACGCACCCGTGATCTGCTCGGAGACGACGTACCCGACGCCCTCGTGCATGCCGACGTCCAGCACCCGCACGAGCCGGGCGTCCGTGACCAGCGCGGCGCGGCGTGCCGCGTCCAGCGCGGGCGCGACCGCGCCGGACTGCAGGACGCGCACCCGGACGGGGCGGTCGAGGATCTGGTCGGTCGCGTGCCACACGGAGACCCCGTCGAGGTCCGACGGCAGCGGGTCGACCACCCGGTAGCGCCCGGCGAGCACCGTGCCCCGGCCGACCTCTTCCGACACCGTCCCACCTCCGACCCTCGACGACTCACGGACCTGCGGCAGCACGTCCCCTGAGCATGCTAGACGTCCCGCGGTCGGCGCCGCCCCCGCAGGCGGCGCAGGACGGGGCCGATCAGCCGATCGAGCTCCTCGACCCGCAGCAGCCGCAGCCCCCCGAGGTACACCAGCACCATCACCGTCCCGGCGGCTGCGCACTGCAGGACCGCACCGCCGACCCCGCCCGCCGCGTTCGACTGCACGACGACCAGCACCGCGACCCCCGCGGCGGCCGCGGCCAGTGCCGCGAGCGTGGCCCGGGCGTGGGTGCGCAGCACGTGGTACCCGTCGATGCTCCCACCCAGGCGCCGGCGCAGCGCGACGATGGCCAGCACCGTCCCGAGCAGGTACGACACGCTCATGGACAGACCCGCCGTGGCGACCCAGGAGCTGCTCGGCAGCACGGCCTGGCCGAGCAGGGTGCCCCCCACCACGACGGCGGCCATCGCGACCTGCACGGGCACCATGCTCCGGGCGTCCTCGTAGGCGTAGTAGACGCGCTGGCACATCGACCAGGCACCGAACGCCGGCAGCCCCAGGGCCATGGCCACCAGGACCCCGGAGACGGCGTCGATCGCGCCCTGCGGCTCCCCGAGCAGGACGAGCTGCACCACCGGCTGGGCGAGGACCACGAGCCCCGCTGCGGCGATCAGGGTGAACAGGCCCACCACCCGCAGCCCGGACGACAGGCTCGCGCGGACGCCCGCGACGTCGCCGTCGTGCGCCTGCGCCGACAGGCGCGTGAACAGGGCGGTCGCGAGCGACACGGTGACGAGCGAGTGCGGCAGCATGAACAGCATGAAGGCGTAGTCGTACGCGGCGTTGCCGGCGATGTCGGCGGCGCCGCTGCCGGCCGCACGCGGAGCGGCGGAGGCGACGCGGGACACGACGAGGTAGCCCAGCTGCCCGATGGTCAGTCCGACGAACGTCCACGTCGCGACCTTGCCGGCGCGGCCCAGCCCGGAGCCGCGCAGGCCCCAGCGCCACCGGTAGCGCACGCCCGCGCGCCGCAGGAACGGCACGAGGACGAGCGCCTGGCACGCGACGCCGAGGGTCGACACGCCTCCGAACAGCGCGATCTCGCCCGCTCCCCAGTCCGCCGCCGAGCGACCGGAGCCCGACCCCACGCCGCCGGTCAGCGCGATGAACGCACCGAACCCGGCGATGGCGACGACGTTGTTGACGACGGGTGCCCACATGTACGGACCGAACGACCCGCGTGCGTTGAGGACCTGGCCCAGCAGCGCGTACACGCCGTAGAAGAACAGCTGCGGGATGCACCAGTACGCGAAGGCGATCGCGAGGCCACGCAGCCCCTCGCCGGCCTCCCTGTCGGTGTACATCCACACCAGCAGGGGCGCGGCGAGCGTCAGGACGAGGGTGACCGCCCCGAGCAGCACGAAGCCGAACGTCAGGAGCCGGTCCACGTACTCCTGGCCCGCGCGACGCCGGTAGGCGCGGACCACCTGCGGCACGAGCACGGCGTTGAGGACGCCACCCGCGAGCAGCATGTACAGCACGTTCGGGAGCTTGTTGGCCACGGAGAACGCGTCCGCGGCCTGGCCGGTGCTGCCGATCGCGAGTGCCAGCACGACGGCGCGCAGGAAGCCCAGGAGGCGGGAGACGGCCGTGCCGCTGGCCATGAGCGCGGCGCCGCGACGCACGCTGCCCGTGCCGGCGGGGACGTCGTCGCGCCCGTCCGGCTCGCCGGGCACGTCCTGCGGGTCGCCCGGGGGTGGGGCGGTGCCGCTCATGCGTCGCCCTCCGGCGTCCCGCCCAGCACCGGGAGCGGCCGGGTCGCCTCCTCGTCGTGGACCCGCCGGGCACCGCGCCGTGCGCTCTGGCCGCGGCGGATCGTGCGCCCCACGCCCAGGACGAGGCCGACCGCGAGCAGCGCCCCGACGACGGCGGTCCCGACGGACTCGATGGTGGGGGAGGCCCGCACGACGAACGTGACGGGCGTCGCGAGCGCGGTGCCGTCGGCGCTGGTCAGGACCGCCTCCACGACCACCTCGCAGTTGGCGATGGCGTGCACGGCGACGGGCACGACCTCCTCGCCGCCGGCGGGGACGACCACGGCAGGGCTCGGTGACACGCGCAGGCAGGCCTTGCGGGGTGTCGCCAGGACCCGCACCGAGGCGGCGGTGGGCAGGTCGTTACGGACAGCGAAGCGGACCTCGCTGTCGGCGCTGATGAGGTTCTGCGTGCTCGTCGGGGCCAGGGTGAGGCCGACGCGGCGCGCGTCGACGGCCTCGACGACGACGTCGACGAGCTTGCTGCGTTCGCCGGGGTGGGCCCGCCAGGCGACCTGGACGGGGGCCAGGACGGACTCGTCGACGCCTGCGAGCAGTGCGGCGGGGTCGTCGGTGACGTCGGCGAACGACACGGCGGCACGGCGGGCCTCGGCCAGGCGCCGCACCTGGTCGGTGGGGAGCTCGTCGCCGTCGTCCTGCGACGTCGGCAGCTGGTCGTCGGTCGTGGCGGAGGCCCCCAGCAGTGCCGCGAGCGTGGCGGTGCGGGCCCAGGGCGACTCGTGGATCGCCTCGGCCACCGCAGCGACCAGCGCCGGGTTCGGGTCGGCGTCGCGCGGCATCGCGACGAGCACGTGCCGCGGCCCGTCGTCGGGGTCGCGCGCGATCACCGACAGCTCGGCGAGCACCCGCTGCACCACGGTGGCGGTGGTCGCGTCCGGGTCCAGGGACGTGGGGTCGACGAGCAGGGTGGTGAGCGTCGCGTCGGGCACCAGGCCCGTGACGGCCCCGTGGGGCGTCGTCAGCCGGGTGGGCTGGGCGGTGGTCCCGTCGTCGTCCTGCGCGTCGCCGGGCGCGAGCACCAGGACGGAGGCGCCCGCCTGCGCGGCGACGTCGGCGGTGGCCTGGTCGGTCGTCGGGCCCGGCGCCCACATCACGTCCGTGCGCGCCGCGAGCTGCTGACCGTCCTGGACGGTGCCGACCTCGGCCTGCGTCGCCCCGACGGCGGCGGTGAGCAGGTCGCCCGCTCCGCCCTGCGCCAGGGCCGCCAGGTCGGGGTCGGACCACGGCAGCGCGATCACGTCACGCCCGACGGTCGTCGCCAGGATGCCCTGCGCCCACGCTGCGGCGGCGTCCGACGCCTCACGGGCGCCGGCGAGGAGCGCGGGGTCGACGGCGAGCGCGACGTCGGGGCTGGTGCGCGCGACCTGCAGCATGGCGGCGAGGCGACCGCCGGGCGCGACCAGCGCGTCCAGCGTCGGGCCGGGTGCCGTGACGTCGACGCCGGCCGGGACGGTGGCCGGGCCGACGACGGGAGCGAGCAGCGAGACCCGCGCCTGCGTGATGTCGCCGTCGGTGGCCCACAGGACGAACGAGCGCTGCAGCCCGACCCGCCTGCTCGTGCCGTCGGTGGCCTCGACGGCCAGCCCGCGGGCGCCCCAGGTGTCGGGACGGTCCAGCAGACCCACCCGGGAGCCGGGCACGGTGATCTCGAGGTCCTGCGACCCGCCGGGCGCCAACGGCGTCTCGGACGTCACGGACGCGGTGGCCCTGCCCACGCGTCGCCCGTCCGCGGGCTCCGCCAGCCACGTGCGCAGGTCGGCGCGGCTGCCGGGCCGCAGCTGCTCGATCCGCACGACCGCGCGCGGCTGGGCGATCGTCTCGTCCGAGCTGCTGGTCAGGCGGACGCGGACCACGAGGTCCTCGCCCGGGCGCAGCACGTGGGGGGTGACCTGCGTGATCTGGACGCGGACCGGCAGGGCGTCGTCGTCGGACGTCGTCGACGGGCTGGGCGTCACGGAGGTCGCCCGCGCCGCGTCCGACGCCAGGGGCGTGGCCGACGAGGGCGCGGCGACCGCGCCCAGCCCGAGCAGCGCGGCGAGCGCCACGAGCAGGACGGAGGCGGCCCGGCGGGGCATCGCGCTCATCCGTCGGTGAGGACGGTCAGCGCCATGCCGGCGAGGCGGCGCTCGTTCGGGTACGCCAGCCGGTCGGACAGGTCGGCCACACGGACCCACTCGACGTCCTCGGCCTCGCCGTCGGGGTCGTTCTCGACCGTGAGCTCGCCGTGCAGCGCGCTGAGCAGGAAGTGGTGCACGACCTTGTGCACCCGGTGCTCCTCACCGGAGAACCAGTAGTCGATGACACCCAGGCGACGCAGGATCCGCCCGGTGATGCCCGTCTCCTCCGCGATCTCGCGCACGGCCGCCTCCTCGGGCGTCTCCTCGCCCTCGAGGTGACCCTTGGGCAGGCACCACTCGAGCCGGCCGGCGCGGTTGCGGCGCGCGATGACGGCGGCGGCGTAGTGCCCGCCGTGCCGGGCGACGACCAGGCCACCGGCCGACGTCTCGTCGACCACGGGCAGCGGGACGGCGTGCGCGCGGGGGTGCGCGTGGGCAGGGTCGATCCGCAGGGGATGACCACCGGGTGGCGCCGGAACTCGCCCGGGACCGGACGGACGGGCGGCGGTGGACATGCCGACACTGTAACGACTCCTCCTGACCCGTTCCGTCCGTGCCTCGAGGCCCACCGCGTGATGTCCCCGCCTCGACCTCTGGCAGGCTTGTCGGGTGCCCGACGTCCCCGACAGCCCGCCCGACCCGGCGGCCGTGCAGCAGCTGCGCCGCCGCGCCCTGGAGTCACTCGCCGCGATGGCGCCCGACGCGATCGACCTGGGGACGCGCTTCCGCGCCGCCGGGTACGACCTGGCGCTCGTCGGCGGCCCCGTGCGCGACGCCTTCCTGGGCCGCCCGAGCAACGACCTGGACCTGACGACGTCCGCGACCCCGGACGAGGCCGAGCCGCTGCTGGCCGCGTGGGGCGACGCCCACTGGGACATCGGGCGGGAGTTCGGCACGGTCGGCGCCCGCCGGTTCGCCGGCCGGCGGGGCGCGACGCAGGACGTGGTCGTCGAGGTGACGACGTACCGCACGGACGCGTACGACCCGACGTCCCGCAAGCCGCTCGTGCAGTTCGGCGACACCCTCGAGGGCGACCTGTCGCGGCGGGACTTCACGGTGAACGCGATGGCCGTGCGGGTGCCCGACCTGACGTTCGTCGACCCCTTCGACGGCCTGGCGGACCTGGCCCAGGGCGTGCTGCGGACCCCGATCGACCCCCGCCGGTCCTTCGACGACGACCCGCTGCGCATGATGCGCGCCGCCCGCTTCGTCGCCCAGCTCGGCTTCCGGCTGGACGAGGACGCCCGCGCCGCGATCGTCGAGATGGCGTCGCGGATCGAGATCGTGTCCGCCGAGCGCGTCCGCGACGAGCTGACCAAGCTGCTGCTCGCGCCGCACCCGCGCGCAGGGCTGGAGGTGCTCGTGGACACCGGCCTGGCGGAGCACGTGCTCCCCGAGCTGCCGGCGCTGCGCCTGGAGATCGACGAGCACCACCGCCACAAGGACGTCTACCAGCACTCGCTGATGGTGCTGGAGAAGGCGATCGCCCTGGAGACCGGCCCCGACGGCGCCGTGCCCGGCCCGGACCTCACGCTGCGCCTCGCCGCGCTGCTGCACGACATCGGCAAGCCCCGCACGCGCCGCTTCGAGCCCGGCGGGGGCGTCAGCTTCCACCACCACGAGCTCGTCGGTGCCAAGCTCGCCGCCAAGCGGCTCAAGGCGCTGCGCTTCGACAAGCAGACCGTGCACGACGTCGCGCGCCTCACCGAGCTGCACCTGCGGTTCCACGGCTACGGCGAGGGGGAGTGGACCGACTCGGCCGTGCGCCGGTACGTCACCGACGCGGGCCCCCTGCTCGAGCGCCTGCACCGTCTGACCCGCTCGGACTCCACGACGCGCAACCAGCGCAAGGCCGCGCGCCTCAAGGCCGCGTACGACGACCTGGAGCAGCGCATCGCGACGCTGCGCGAGGCCGAGGAGCTCGCGTCGATCCGCCCCGACCTGGACGGCACGCAGATCATGGCGATCCTCGGCATCCCGCCGGGGCGCGACGTCGGCGAGGCGTACCGCCACCTGCTGGAGCTGCGCATGGAGCACGGGCCGCTGGGCGAGGAGCGCGCGCGCGAGGAGCTGCAGCGCTGGTGGGCCGCGCGGGGCGCCTGAGCCGTCTCGGCTGAGCCCGGTCTGCGGGCGAACCCCAACCGATCCCGCCTCCCGTTCGTGGTACAGGGTGTGACCCTCAGCTACGGGACCGGCCCATGACACGGCGCTCCGACGACGTGCTCGACGGGCTCGTCCGCGACCGGTACCCCGCGCTGCTCGCGCGGGCCCGCATGCTCCTGCCCGACCCCGGGGCGCAGGACCTCGTGCAGGACGCACTCGTCGCGGTGCTCACCGGGCGGTCACGGCCGACCACGGTGCCGGCCGCGGAGCAGGAGGTGCGGCGGACCCTGGCGACCAAGTTCATGGCCGGGTTGCGCAGCCGTGGCCGCGAGCGCACCGCGGTGGAGCTGCTCGCCGCCGCGGCAAGGGCGCAGGCGCCCGCCGACGTCGCCCCAGGGCTCGCCGACGAGGTCGAGGCGGCGCTCGCCGCGCTGGCGCCGCGGGAGCGGGCGTGCGTCCTGCTGCGCCACGTCGACGACCTGCCGGTGCAGGAGACCGCCGAGGTGCTCGGGCTGTCCGAGGGCGTGGTCGAGAAGTCCACGTCCGACGCGGTCCGCGCCCTGTGCGGGCTGCTGGGGGTGCGCGTGCCCGACCCGGGCCCGAGGGCCGCGGCCCCCGAGGACCCGGGGCCCGGGCGCACCGACGTCCCCGGCCGCGCGGTGGGCGAGGAGCCCGTGGTCGAGGGCGCGCGTGACC
>JAEWEJ010000292.1 GCA_023389455.1 Actinomycetes bacterium
GCTCGTCCACGGGCGGCAGGTCGACGGGCTGGCCGCCGGCACCCGTCGCGCGCGCCGGGACCGGGCCCACGTGGGCGAGCAGCAGCCCGTCCTCGCCCTTGAGGAACCGGTGCGAGCGGACCCCGCCCGTCGCGCGGCCCTTGCCCGGGTACACCGAGAACGGCGTGACCTTGGCCGCGCCGGTCTGGGTGCCGGGCAGTGCCGTCGAGGAGCCCGAGACGGTCACGACGACCGCCTCCTCGCCCGGCCGCACCACGCCGAAGCCCACGACCCGCGCGCCGGCGGCGAGCTTGATGCCGGCCATGCCCCCGGCGGCACGGCCCTGCGGCCGCACCTGGGCGCCGGGGAAGTGCAGCAGCGAGGAGTCGGACGAGACGAGCACGAGCTCGTCGTCGTCGCCCGCGAGGGCTGCCCCGACGACCTCGTCGCCGTCCTTGAGGGAGATCGCCTCCCACGTGTCGCGGTTGCTCGGCACGTCGCCGGGCGTCACGCGCTTGACGACGCCCTGGGCGGTGGCCAGTGCCAGCGGGGGGGCGTCGTCCCCCAGCGGCACGAGCGCGACGACGCGCTCGCCCTTCTCGAGGGCCACGGCCTCACCCACCGGGAGGCCCCCGGACAGGGACGGCGGGCCGTCGGTCGGCGGCAGCGCGGGCAGCTCGAGCACGGACAGCCGCACGACCCGTCCGGCGGACGTCAGCGCGCCGATCTCGGCGCGTGCGGTCGTCGCGACGGCCGAGGCGACGACGTCGTGACGGCTGCGCACGGTGCCGTCGCCGCGTGCCGGCTCCACGTCCTCGGCGGTCCGCGCGAGGAGCCCGGTGCCGGACAGCAGCGCCCAGCACGGCGTGTCCGGGATCTCCAGCGGGGCGGCCCCGGCCTTGCCGGAGGTCGGCGCACCGGCGGCTCCGGCCAGGCTCGTGCCACCGGCGCTCTCGAGCAGGACGGTGCGGCGCGGGGTGCCGTAGGTCGCGGCGACCTCGGCCATCTCGTCGGACGTGACGGTGCGCAGCAGGGCGTCGTCGCCGAGGATCGCCTGCAGGCGGGCGATCTCGTCGACCAGCTCGTCGCGCTCCTTCTCGAGCTCGATGCGCGAGAACTTCGTGAGGCGGCGCAGCCGCAGCTCGAGGATGTACTCCGCCTGCGGCTCGGACAGGTCGAAGACCGACCGCAGCCGACCGCGTGCGGTGTCCGCGTCGTCCGAGGTGCGGATGACCTGGATGACCTCGTCGATGTCGAGGATCGCGACGAGCAGCCCCTCGACCAGGTGCAGCCGCTCCTGACGCTTGGCCAGCCGGAACGAGGTGCGTCGGCGCACGACGTCCAGGCGGTGCTCGACCCACACCCGCAGCAGCTCGACCAGGCCGAGCGTGCGCGGCTGGCCCTCGACCAGGGCGACGTTGTTGACGGAGAACGAGTCCTCCAGCGGCGTGTGCCGGTAGAGCTGCTCCAGCACGGCCTCCGGGTGGAAGCCCGTCTTGACCTCGATGACGAGGCGCAGCCCGTGCGCGCGGTCCGTGAGGTCGACGACGTCGGAGATCCCGGAGAGCTTCTTGGACTGCACGCCCTCCTTGATCTTCTCGATGACCTTCTCGGGCCCGACCGTGTACGGCAGCTCCGTGACGACGATGCCCTTGCGGCGGGGGGTGACGTTCTCGATGCGCGCCGTGGCGCGGGTGCGGAACGCGCCACGACCGGTGCGGTACGCGTCGCGCACGCCGTCGAGGCCCACGATCTTGCCGCCGGTGGGCAGGTCGGGGCCCGGCACGAACCGCATGAGGTCCTCGAGCGACGCGTCGGGGTGCTTGACCAGGTGCCGCGCGGCCGCCACGACCTCCACGAGGTTGTGCGGCGCCATGTTCGTGGCCATGCCGACCGCGATGCCCGTCGCGCCGTTGACGAGGAGGTTGGGGATCGCCGCGGGCAGCACGCCGGGCTGCTTGAGCTTGTTGTCGTAGTTGGGGACGAAGTCGACGACGTCCTCGTCCAGCCCGTGGGTCATGGCGACCGCGGCGGGGGCCATGCGCGCCTCGGTGTACCGCGACGCGGCCGGGCCGTCGTCGAGCGACCCGAAGTTGCCGTGGCCGTCGACCAGCGGCAGGCGCAGCGAGAAGGGTTGTGCCAGGCGCACCATCGCGTCGTAGATCGCGGAGTCGCCGTGCGGGTGCAGCTTTCCCATGACCTCGCCGACGACGCGCGCCGACTTCACGTACGGGCGCTCGGGGCGCAGGCCCATGTCCGCCATCTGGTAGACGATGCGCCGCTGCACCGGCTTGAGCCCGTCGCGCGCGTCCGGCAGGGCGCGGGAGTAGATGACCGAGTACGCGTACTCGAGGAACGACCCCTCCATCTCGGTCGTGACGTCGACGTCGACGATCCGCTCGACGAGGTCCTCGGGCGGCAGGTCGGGTGCCGCGGGGCGACGCGCCATGGGGTGGTGTGCTCCTCGGGTGCAGCGTGCTGCGTGGTCTGGGCGGGCGGTGCGGGGTGCCGGCGGTGGCCGCACCACGACCATTGTCGTCGCGTCGGGTCGCTCCTCGGTGCAGCCGCGCCGCTAGCCTGGCGGGCATGGCCGACGTCGTCCCCGGTGACGGGAACCCCGGCCCGGCGACGCCGGGGTCCGGCGCCGCACCCTACCCGGCCGGGTGGGAGGCGGACGTCGTCCTGACGGACGGCACCACGACGCGGCTGCGGCCCATCCGCCCCGACGACGCCGAGGCGCTGCAGGCCTTCCACGTCGCGCAGTCCGAGCGGTCCACGTACCTGCGGTTCTTCGCGTCGCTCGAGCGCCTGCCGGAGCGGGACCTCGAGCGCCTCGTCACGGTCGACCACGTCGACCGGGTCGCGCTGGTCGCGGTCACCGGCTCTCCCGAGGCCGGCACGCCCGAGCGGATCATCGGCGTCGCGCGGTACGACGTGGTCGAGCCCGAGACCGCCGAGGTCGCCTTCAACATCGCCGACGCCCACCAGGGCAAGGGTCTGGCCTCGGTGCTGCTCGAGCACCTGGCGGCGGCCGCGCGCGAACGCGGTCTCCGGCGCTTCGTCGCCGAGGTCCTGCCCCAGAACGGCCGCATGATCGCGGTCTTCAGGGAGGCCGGCTACGAGGTGCGCCAGCGCACCGAGGACGGCGTGGTGCAGGTCACCTTCGACATCGATCCCACCGACCGGTCCGTCGCCGTGGCGGCCGACCGCGAGCACCGCGCGGAGGCGCGCTCGATGCGGGCGCTGCTCACGGCGCGGTCCGTCGTCGTCGTGGGGCCCGGGCCCGGGTCCGGACGCGAGCTGACGGCCCGCCAGGCCGAGCGCGTCGTGGCCGGGCTGGCGGACGGCGTGCGGGCCGGGTAGCTCACGGCCCACGCCGTCGGGGTGCGGGCGACGCCCGGCGTCGACGCGCACGGGGTGCAGCAC
>JAEWEJ010000386.1 GCA_023389455.1 Actinomycetes bacterium
TCGCCGGGCTGCCCGACGGCGCCCTCGCACGCGTCGCCGCGGCCGGCGCCGTCGACGGGGACGTGGCGTCGCACCGCCAGACCGGCAACCGCCGGCACCGGTACGACCGCGTGCGCGGCTGGCCCGACGGGCTCGTCGTCGTCGGCGACGCGCTGTGCGCGTTCGACCCGGTGTACGGGCAGGGCATCACCGTGGCGGCGCTGGAGGCGCAGGCGCTGCGGGCCGCCGACTCCCGGGGCGACCTGACGGCGCACGGGGGAGCGGCGCGCCTGCTGCGGGAGTGCGTGCGGCGCGGCGCGGTGCCCTGGCAGATCGCGACCGGTGAGGACCGGGCGCTGGCCGGGCTGCCCGGTCCCCGGTCGCCGGTGTCGGCGCTCGCGGGGCGGTGGATCGCGGAACTCACCCGCCTGTCCGCGCACGGGGACGTCGTCGCCCAGGCGGGCCTGTCGCGGGTCTACCACCTGGTCGCGCCACCGACGAGCCTGTTCCGCCCGTCGCTCCTGGCCCGGGGCCTGCGCGCCCGCCTGCGGGGCTACGGCCCGCCGGTGCCGCGGCCCGCGCTCCTGCCGGTGGGCGACGCGGACCCCGAGGTGGCCGGCGGCGGGCGGTAGCGTCGTCGCCCGTGGACACCCGGGTCGCCGCGTACGCCGTCGTCGTCGACGAGGGGCGGATGCTGCTCGTGCACTGGTCGGAGGGTGCGCTTCGGGGGTGGTCCCTTCCCGGGGGCGGTCTGGAGCCCGGGGAGCACCCCGCGGCCGCGGTCGTCCGGGAGGTCCGCGAGGAGACGGGGTACGACGTCGTGGTCGACGGGCTGATCGGCGTCGAGTCCGTCGTCTACCGCTCGGCGGAGCGGGCCCACCCGGACCTGCCGGACCTGCACGCCCTGGGCATCCTCTACCGCGCGCACGTCGTCGGCGGCGTGCTGGCGCACGAGGTCGACGGCTCCACCGACGAGGCCGTGTGGGTGCCGCTCGACCAGGTCGACGACCTGGACCGGGTGCCGCTGGTCGACGCCGCGCGCCGGGCGGCCGGGCTGCTCGTGCGGGACTGACGTGCCCTCGTACCGCGTCACCGCGTCCGTCGGGCTGCTGCGCCCCGGCACGTCCGCGCCCGACGTGCTGCCGCAGGCCGTCGCCGCCGCCCGCGCGCTGGCCACGGTCGAGGCCTTCGACGTCGGCGTGGTCCGCGGCGCCGCGCGCGTGACCGTGCGGTTCGAGGCCGACCACGACACCGCGGCCCGTAGGGTCGGTCGCGCGGTGCTCGAACGCCTCGACGACCTTGCCGAGATCTCGGACGGACAGCTGCTGCGGCGCTACGGCAACCGCTGGTACCCGCCGCGCAAGCCGGGCCACCGCGACTGACGCTCCCGGCCCCCGCCCCCACCTCGCGAGAGGGCGGGCTGGATCGACTTCTCGCGGGGGGAGGGCAGGCTGGATGGCCCCCTCGCGGGGGGAGGGCGGGCTGGATCGACTTCTCGCGGGGGTGGGGGGTGGCTGGGGTGGGGCGGTCGTTCGTGGGAGGGCGGTGCGGGCTGTCGGCCGGGTGAGCCGGGTGGGTGACGGTGGTCCGGTCGGGGACGGACGGGCAGGCTGGGGGCGTGACTGCGATGGACGACGTCGTCGACGAGCTCTACGGCGGGCTGCTGGACGACTTCGTCGCGCGCCGTGACGCCGCCGTCCGCGCGGCAAAGGCCGCCAAGGACAAGGAGGCCGCAGGGCGGATCGCGTCGCTGCGCAAGCCCACGGTCGCGGCATGGGCGGTGAACCTGCTGGTCCGCGACGACCCGTCGCTCGCCGACGCGCTGCGCGACCTGGGCGAGGGCATGCGCGACGCCGAGCGCTCGCTGGACGGGCCGGCCCTGCGTGAGCTGGGCAAGCAGCGGCGCGCACTCGTCTCCGGCCTGGTCGCGCGGGCGCGACGGCTCGCAGCCGCGGGTGGCCAGAAGCTCTCGACGGCCGCGTCGCAGGAGGTCGAGCAGACGCTGACCGCGGCGTTGGCGGACCCGGCGGTGGCCGACGCGGTGGCCGCCGGCACGCTCACCCACGGCACCGAGCACGTCGGGTTCGGCTCGGCCGACGTGGCCTCCGAGGACGACCGTGAGAGGTCGTTGCCGGATTCCGGCAGCAACCGGTCACGGTCGCGGTCCGGGGACGCCGGGGACGGGACGCGGCGCGGGGTGCGCGCGGGAGGGCGGCCCGGCGCATCGGCCTCGCCGGGGGAGAGGGCCGGGCGCGCGGACGGCGCCTCCGGTTCGTCGGACGACTCCTCGGGCTCGTCGGGGACGACGTCCGGCGCGGGTCGGCCGCGCTCGTCGTCGTCCGGGACCCCGGCCAGGGCCGCTGCCGAGGCGCGGGAGCGGGCGCGCCGCGAGCAGGAGGTGGAACGGCTGCGGCACCGCCACGAGCAGGCGGTCGTGACGCGCGAGGCCGCGGAGGCGGACCTGGAGCGGGCACGGACCCGGCACGAGGACGTCGCCACGGCGGAGCAGGCGGCGGTCGCGACGCTGGAGGTCGCGGAGCGGGAGCAGCACGACGCGTACGCGGCGGAGGAGGAGCTGGTGCGGGCGCTCGCCGACGTGCGCCGTCGCCTGGCCGAGGCGCGTGCCGCCCTGCCGCGCGC
>JAEWEJ010000042.1 GCA_023389455.1 Actinomycetes bacterium
TCCTCGTGCTGCGCGAGGGGGCCGCCCCGGACGACGCGGTCGCGCCGCCCGGGCTCGCGCGGGTCGGGGACCTCGACCTCGAGGTGCTCGGTGACGTCCCGTCGCCGCTGCCCGCCGCGGTCGACCAGGCCGCGTTCCGGATCCTCCAGGAGGCCGCGACCAACGCCCGCAAGCACGGCGCCGCCCGCGCCCGGGTGCGCGTGCGCACGCAGGGCGGCGCGCTCGTCGTCGTCGCCGAGAACCCCCTCGCCGCGACCGCTCACGGCCCGGTCGATCCCGCCCTGAGCTCCTCGACCGGCCTGGTGACGATGCGTGAGCGCGCGGCCGCCCTCGGCGGCACGCTCACCGCCGGCCCGGTCGGCGACGTGTGGCGCGTGCGCGCCGCGCTGCCCCTCGACCCCACCCCGGAGGCACCGTGACCGACCAGCCCGTGCGGGTCCTGCTCGCCGACGACCACGCCGCGATCCGCGGCGGGCTGCGCCTGCTGCTGGAGCAGTCCGGGCAGGTCGAGGTCGTCGGGGAGGCGGCCGACGGCGAGGTGGCGGTGCGGCAGGCCCGCGCGCTGCGCCCCGACGTCGTCCTCATGGACGTCCGCATGCCCGGCACCGACGGCATCACCGCGACGACGACGATCGTCGGCGAGCGGCTCGCGGAGGTCGTCGCGCTGACGACGTTCGACCTCGACGAGTACGTCCTCGGCATGGTCCGGGCGGGCGCCGCGGGGTTCCTGCTCAAGACCGTCGGGGCGGCCGAGCTGGTCGAGGCGGTGCGCCGGGTCGCCGCCGGCGAGGGCGTCCTGGCACCGGAGGTGACACGGCGCCTGCTCGACGCGGTCGCGGCGCACGTCCCCGCCCAGGAGCGCTCCGCGCCGCCGCCCGACGACCGCCTCGCGAGCCTGACCGCGCGCGAGCGCGACGTGCTAGAGGGGCTCGGCGACGGGCTCTCGAACACCGAGATCGCCGCGCGGCTCGTGGTCTCGGAGACGACCGTGAAGTCCCACGTCAGCCACCTGCTCGCCAAGCTCGGGCTGCGGACGCGGCTGCAGGCGGGCGTCCTGGCACGCGACGCCCGGCGCGGGTGACGGGAGCGTGCGCGCGACGCAGGACGTCCCGGTGACCTCCGTCGGCACCGGGCGGCCGTCGACGACCTCGCGCAGCGGGCCCTCGACCACGGCTGGTCGCCGCTGTTCGCCGACCGGTACCCGCACGCCGGCGGGCCGGACCACCACGCCGCGTACCTGGAGGACGCGGCCGGGTTCGAGGTGGAGCTGGTCGCGTCGCCCTGAGCGCGAGGCCTCTCACCGAGCGGGACAAGCGTCCAGCCGGTAGGAAGGTGGCCCATGGTGCGCGTCGGATTCCACAACTCACACGAGCAGGTCCACCCGTCCGCCCTGCTGGCGGCCACGCAGCTGGCGGAGCAGCGGGGCTTCGACGCCGCGATGTGCTCCGACCACTGGGCACCGTGGCAGTCGACGCAGGGGCACTCGGGGTTCGCGTGGACGTGGCTGGGCTCGGCCCTGGCCACGACCCGGCTGCCGTTCGGCGTCGTCAACGCCCCCGGGCAGCGGTACCACCCGGCGATCATCGCGCAGGCCGCGGCGACGCTGGCCGCGATGTACCCGGGGCGGTTCTGGGTGGCGCTCGGCTCGGGCGAGAACATGAACGAGCACATCACCGGCGACGGCTGGCCGCCCAAGCACGTGCGCGACGCGCGCCTGGTCGAGTGCGTCGACATCATCCGCGCGCTGCTCGACGGCGAGGAGGTCACGCACGACGGCCTCGTCAAGGTCGACCGCGCCAAGCTGTGGACGCTCCCCGACGTCAAGCCGCTGCTCATCGGCCCGGCGGTGTCCGTCGCGACGGCCCGCAACCACGCGCGGTGGGCCGACGGCCTCGTCACGGTCAACCAGCCGAAGGACAGGCTGCGGCAGGTCGTCGACGCGTACCGCGACGCCGGCGGCCGCGGCGAGATCTCCCTGCAGGTCCACGTGTCGTTCGCCGCCACGGACGCCGACGCGCTGCGCCTGGCCCGCGAGCAGTGGGCCGGCAACGCGATCGGCCCGCCCGTGGCGTGGGACCTGGACACCCCCGAGGCGTTCGACCAGATCGCCGACAAGGTCAGCGACGACCTGCTGCGCGGCTCGGTGCTCGTCGAGCACGACCCGCACCGCCTCGCCGACCGGCTCGTCGCGCTGGCCGAGATCGGCTTCGACGCGCTCTACCTGCACCAGATCGCGACCGACGTCGTCCCGTCGGACGACAAGCACCCCGACGCCGACGACACGGCCACGGCGCCCGCGTCGTCACTGGAGGCGTTCGTCGACATGGCCGCCGAGCACCTGCTGCCCGTCCTGAAGGAGGTCGGCGCATGAGGATCCGCGACACCGGTGACCTGTGGTGGAAGTCCGCCGTCATCTACTGCCTCGACGTCGAGACCTACATGGACTGGAACGACGACGGCATCGGCGACCTGCCCGGCCTCGTCCAGCGCATCGACCACCTGGCCGAGCTGGGCGTGACCTGCCTGTGGCTCATGCCGTTCTACCCGACGGCCGACCGCGACGACGGCTACGACATCACGGACTACTACGGCATCGACCCGCGCCTGGGCGACGCGGGCGACCTGGTCGAGCTCGTCCGGACCGCGAACGACCGCGGCATCCGGGTCATCGCCGACCTCGTCGTCAACCACACCTCGGACCGCCACCCGTGGTTCCGCTCCGCGCGCCGCTCGAAGGACAGCCCGTACCGCGACTGGTACGTGTGGCGCGAGGACGCCCCGCCGGACACGTCGAAGGAGGTCGTCTTCCCCGACAAGGAGGACGGCATCTGGACGTACGACGAGCAGGCGGAGGCCTGGTACCGGCACCGGTTCTACCGCCACCAGCCGGACCTCAACACGGCGAACCCGCAGGTCCGTGACGCGATCGCGAAGGTCGTCGGCTACTGGGCGCAGATGGGCCTGGACGGGTTCCGCGTCGACGCGGTGCCGTTCTTCCTCGCCGACGCCGCCAACGGCACGGGCGACGACGTCGACCACCCGCACGAGTTCCTGCAGCAGCTGCGCGCGTTCCTGTCGCGGCGCACGGGCGACTCGATCCTCATGGGCGAGGTCAACCTGCCGTACGACCAGCAGCGCGTGTTCTTCGGTGACCACGACTCCGACGGCGACCACGAGGGCGCCGAGCTGAACCTGCAGTTCGACTTCGTCCTCATGCAGCAGATGTACCTGGCCCTGGCCCGCCAGGACGCGACGCCGGTCGCGGACACCCTGCGCTCGCGCCCGACCATCCCCTCGGACGCCCAGTGGGCGACGTTCGTGCGCAACCACGACGAGCTGACGCTCGACAAGCTCTCGGACGACGAGCGGCAGGAGGTGTTCGACGCCTTCGGCCCCGAGCCGGAGCACCAGCTCTACGACCGCGGGCTGCGCCGCCGCCTGCCCCCGATGCTCGAGGGCGACCCGCGCCGCGTGCGGATGGTCTACTCCCTGCTGTTCAGCCTGCCGGGCACCCCGGTGCTGTTCTACGGCGAGGAGATCGGCATGGGCGAGAACCTCGCCGCCGAGGGCCGGCTGGCCGTGCGGACCCCGATGCAGTGGACGTCGGGGCGCAACGGCGGGTTCTCCGAGGCGCCGCCGTCGCGGCTGTCCGGCCCGGTGACGCAGGGCGCGTACGCCCCCGAGCACGTCAACGTGTCCGACCAGCGGCGGGACCCGGACTCCCTGCTCAACTTCGTCCAGCAGCTGGCCCGGCGGTACCGCGAGTGCCCCGAGCTCGGGTGGACGGAGCACGCGGAGGTCCTCGACCAGCCGCACCGCGCGGTCCTCGCGCACCGTTCGACGTGGCAGGACGCGTCCATGGTGGCGCTGCACAACCTGGGCTCCGAGGCGGTCCGGGTGCCGCTGCACCTGCCGGACACCGACGAGGACACCCGGCTCATCGACCTGCTGCGCGACGACGAGCTGGTGCCGGACGAGAAGGGCCGTGTCGAGGTCGAGCTGGAGGGCTACGGGTACCGCTGGCTGCGGGTCGCGCAGCCCGGCTCACGGCGTCTGATGTGACGGCGGGGTGGCCTGCTGAAGCGTTTCGGCACACGGGCGACCCAGGCAACGCCCAGGAACGTCGCGTACGGTGCCGGAGGCCGTCCACCGATCCGGGGCGGTCTCCCGACACCCGGAGGACCTCCGTGCGACGTCCCACCCACCGCACCGCGCTGCGCGCCGCAGCCGCAGCGCTGGCGCTCAGCCTGACCCTCGCCGCCTGCTCCGGCGACGGAGGGAGCGACGACCAGGCCACGCCCACCACGCAGGACAGCGGCGCCCCGACCGAGGCCCCCACCGCGAGCGCCGAGGACATCGCCGCGCTCGAGGGCATCACGGTCGAGGGTGACGCCGGCGCCGAGCCGAAGGTGACGCTGCCCAGCACCCCCTTCACGGTCTCCGCCGCCGTCGCGCGCGTCCTCGACGAGGGCACGGGTGACGAGATCGCCGACGGCGACCTCATCGACCTGCACTCGGTGTGGGTCAACGGCGCCGACGCCGCGTCGCTGTCGTCGTCGTGGGCCAACGGCAGCCCCGAGCAGATCGTCGTCAGCGAGGCGTCGCTGGCGCCCGTGCTGACGGACATCCTCGTCGGCGGCAAGGTCGGCACCCGGTTCGTGTTCGCCGTCCCGTCGGGCGAGGACGCCGCGTCCGTCGCCGTCGCCGAGGTCGTCGCCAAGCGCCCGGGCCGCGCCCAGGGCACCGAGGTCGCGCCCGCCGAGGGCCTGCCCACCGTGACGCTCGCCGACGACGGCGCACCCGCGCTGGAGCCCGCGTCCGGTGACGCGCCGACCGAGCTGGTCGTCCAGCCGCTCATCGAGGGCGACGGCCCCGCGGTCGCCGCCGGCCAGACCGTCCTCGTGCACTACACGGGCTGGCTCTGGGACGGCACGCAGTTCGACTCCTCGTGGGAGCGCAGCGTGCCCTTCCCGGTCGAGAACATCGGCCAGGGCTCGGTCATCGCCGGCTGGAACGAGGGCCTCGTGGGCCAGAAGGTCGGCAGCCAGGTCATGCTGGTCGTGCCGCCGGACAAGGGCTACGGCGCCGAGGGCTCGGGCGAGACGATCCCCGGGAACTCGACGCTCGTCTTCGTGGTCGACATCCTCGCCGCGAGCTGACGACCGCCTGACGCACGACCGACGGGCCGGACCACCTCTCCTGGCGAGAGAGGTCCGGCCCGTCGTCGTTCCCCCGGTGGTGGCACCCTCGCCGTGACGGTGCCAGGGACCCTCGTCCTGCCGTCCGGGGTCCGCTCGTCCTACGCTGGCCGGAAGTTCACCTCCAGCGTGGGAGGGTCCAGATGGACCAGGCACCGTCGCCCGCCGTCCGCACCGTCGCGCTGATCGGCGCGTCGGGCTCCGGCAAGACCACCCTGACCGAGGCGCTGCTGCTCCGCGCCGGCGCCGTACCGCGCGCCGGGCGCGTCGAGGACGGCAGCACGGTCAGCGACCACGAGCCGGAGGAGATCGCCCGCGGCATCTCCCTGGCCCTGGGCGTCGCCCCGTTCCGATGGCGGACCGACGACGGCCGGGCGTACGACGTCACGCTGCTGGACACCCCCGGGTTCCTCGACTTCGCGGGCGCCGTCGACGCGGCGCTCTCCGTGGCCGACCTCGCGGTGATCGTCGTGTCCGCCGTCGACGGCGTGCAGGCGGGCACCCACCTGGCGTGGCGTGCTGCGGCCGAGGCCGGTGTGCCCCGCGTCGTCGTCGTCACCAAGGAGGACAAGGCCCGGGCCGACTTCCACCGCGTCCTGGCGCAGCTGCGCGACGCGTTCGGCGACGTCGTGGTGCCCCTGGAGCTGCCGTTCGGCGACGAGACGGCCTTCACCGGCATCGCCGACGTGCTCTCCGAGGAGGGGTACGGCTACGACACCGACGGCCGCCACCACGACGAGCCGCTGCCGTCCGGCGTCGCCGAGGAGGAGCACCGCCTGCACGAGCAGGTGACCGAGGACATCGTCGCCCACGACGACGACCAGCTCGAGCGCTACCTGGCCGGGGACGAGCCGTCCGCGGCCGACCTCGGGCGGACCCTCGCGCAGGAGGTCTGCGCGGGCGAGGCCGTGCCGGTGATGGTCGCCTCGGGGACCACCGGCGTCGGCGTCGACCGGCTGGCGGACCTGCTGTGCCTGCT
>JAEWEJ010000049.1 GCA_023389455.1 Actinomycetes bacterium
GCCGCGGACTTCTGCGCGGCCGCCTCCTCGGCCGCCCGGGCGGCGGCCTTCTCCGCGGCGGCCTTGCTGCGGCCGCGCTCCGCGCCCTCCTCCCGCTCGGACCGTGCCTTGGCCTGGGACCGCTCGAGCGCGGCCAGCTCGGTCTCACGGTCCGCGAGGACGGCACGCAGCCCGGCGTTCTCCTGCTCCAGCTGCCGCTCCAGCTCCGTCCTCGTGCCCGTCGTCGACGCCCCCGACGGGGAGAGCCAGACGATCCCCGTCACCACGCCCAGGGCGAGCGCCAGGACGAGGGCGCCGAGCCGGGCGGCCAGGCCGAGGCGTCCGCTGAGCGCCCACCAGTGCCGCGACGGGGCCGCGGTCGGCTCAGACATAGACCACCGCCATGAGGGCGAAGAGCGTCAGGCCGATGACGTAGGGCACGAGCACCAGCGGGTGGGTGCGAGGCCGCGGGGACGGCGGTGCCCCACCGACCTGCGCGCGCAGCCGGGCGCGGGTCCGCAGCGCCGGGCGCGCCCCACCCGGACCGCCCGAGGGTGCGCCGGCGACGACCGGCACCCCGCCCGGGGGCGTCCGGTCGACCAGGTCGACGGGCGCGTCGTCGCGACGCACGTGCTCGAGCTCGGCCATGAGGTCCGGCTGCGGCGCGGGCGCGTCCTGCTCGGCGGTGTAGGCGCCGGTGCGGGTGCCCCACCCGGCGACGTGCGCCATCCGGAAGAACCCGATGAGCCGGATGGGCATGAGGAAGAGCGTCGAGACGGTGATGAAGACGGGCAGCCGCAGGAAGTCCGACGGCTTCTCCTGCAGGTGCCGGATCTGGCGGATCGCCATCGACAGCACCGAGGACACGACCATGAGCCCGACCACCCAGGCGACGCCCTGCACGCCCGTCGTGGTCTGCAGGATCGCCTGGTAGAGGTTGATGCCCGTGCCGGAGACGGCGCGGTAGACCCAGCCGACGATCGTCCCGAAGAGCAGGAACGGCAGGATGATGTCGACCAGGAAGAAGACCGCCAGGACCGGTGCGTGGCCCAGCATCCACGGCAGCATGCGCAGGGTGTTGTACTGGCTGCCGCGCGACCAGCGCAGCTGCTGCTTGTAGAGCTTGCGCAGCTCCAGCGGGGCGTCGGTGTAGACGAGGCTGGTGTGCTGGTAGACGGTCCGGTACCCGGCCTTGAGCGTGAGGTTCGTCAGCGTGCGGTCGTCGGAGACCTCGAGGAAGACGCCCAGGAACTTCTCGGTCATGAACTTGTCCATGACCTGCATGAGGATGTGGCGGCGGAACGCGATGGTGCGGCCCGGCAGGCACCCGACCTGCCCCAGCACCGACTGCGCCGGCATCGAGTACAGGGCGCGGGTGTTCTCGAGCCAGTCGGCCCAGCGGGTGATCCAGGAGCGCGTGGGCTCGAGGATGCGCTGGCGCGTGGTGACCCCGCCGACCTTCGGGTCGGCGAACGGCTTGACCAGCTCGGCGAGGGTCCCGTCGGTCCACACGGTGTCCGAGTCGACGAGGACGGTCACGTCGCCGTGGGACATCTGGGTGCCGATCTTCACGGCGTTGCGCTTGCCGGGGATCGGCGTGTGGACGCGCTGGACGACCGGCGCGAACTCGTCGCAGACGGCCTCCAGGCCGGGGTTGGGCGCGCCGTTGATCACGACGATGACCTCGTCGGGCTCCTGCTCGACGATGCGGCGCAGCACGTCGCGGAACAGGTCGAGCGGCTCGTCGACGACGGGCACGACCACGCTCGTGCTGATGGCGTAGGGGGCGGTCACGGGGCGGTAGCGCCGGGACAGCACGACCTTGAGGATCCAGAGTGCCCACACGATGCTCGAGAACACGGCGAAGAGGTAGATCTCGCTCTGGCCCTCGAACATGTGCCGGAGCTGCAGGATGAAGATGAACATGGGTCTCCTGTGCAGACCTGACGGGGGACGAGCTGACCGACGCCGTCGGCGATGCAGCGGGGACATCCGGGCAGGGCCCGGTGGGCGACCGGGGCCGCGCGGTCCGAGGGAGCGGTGGCGCGGAGGGCGGTCGCGAGCCGCCCTCGTCCTGCGCCGGTGCTGAGCGCCGCCGGTGTGCGGCGCGTCGTCGGTACGCCCACTGTGCAGGCTCGTCCGGGTGAAGGAAAGTCACTTCAGACGTTCCGGATTGAAACGACTCATCGGACATTTGTCCAGGTCGCGGGGAACAAAACGGGTCATCGTCCAGGTCAGGCGGCCGGGGCGGAACCGCAGGTGAGAGCCCTGCGGCGACGTCGGATGTGACTAGCGTCTCACTCATTCGGCGCAATGCGTCGCGGAGTCGTAGCACCCTCTATCCGCAGTATTGGACCATCTCGACACGACCCGCCCCGAACGCCACCTACGGCCCGGTTCGCCCGGCTTCGTCGGGGCGCCGACCACCCGCCGGACGAGCCGGGCGCGTGCGCTCCGCGCCCGCGTGCGTGGCTGTCCGTACCGGGTGCGACAGTGGAGGCATGCTGCAGCCCTACCGGGACGTCCTCGCGCGCCCCGGCGCGTTCGCGTTCTCCGCCACCGGCATCGTCGCGCGCCTGCCGATGTCCATGGTCGGGATCGGCATCGTCCTCATGGTCTCGGCGCTGTACGACTCCTACGGGCTGGCCGGCCGGGTCTCGGCGACGGTGGTCGTCGCCCAGGCGGTCTGCGCGCCCCAGCTCGCGCGGCTGGTCGACCGGCACGGCCAGGCCCGCGTCATGCGGCCCGCGATCGTCGTGTCCGCGACCAGCCTGGTGGCGCTCGTCGTCGCGGCCTCGCAGCGCGCCCCCTCGGTGTGGCTCTACGTCACGGCCGTCCTGGTCGGCGCGACCATCGGGTCGTTCGGGTCCCTGGTCCGGGCCCGGTGGAACCACCTGCTGGGCGTGGACCCCCGCCGCGTGCACACCGCGTACTCGCTGGAGTCCGCGCTCGACGAGCTCGTCTTCGTCGTCGGCCCCGTCGCCGCGACCGCGCTGGCCACGAGCGTCTCCCCCGTGGCCGGGCTGATCGTGCCCGTCGTCGCGATGGTGGTCGGCGGCATGGCGTTCCTGTCGCTGCGCAGCACCGAGCCGCCCACGGCTCCCGCGCACGAGCCGCGGCCCCGCGGCAGCGTGCTGCGCCGCCCCGGCATGGTCGTCATCGTCGTGGTCTTCGTCGCGATCGGGTCGATCTTCGGTGCGACGGACGTGGCCACCGTGGCCTTCGCGGAGGAGTCCGGCCGCAAGGGCCTGGCCGGCGTGATCCTCGCGGTGTTCGCCCTGGGGTCACTGATCTCCGGGCTGCTGTACGGCGCCCGGCACTGGGTCTCGCCGCTGCACCGCCGGTTCGCGATCGGCGTCGTGGCGCTGGCCCTCGGCGTGTGCGCCTTCTTCCTCGCCCAGTCGCTGTGGGTCCTCGCTGCCGTGATGTTCGTCGTCGGGTTCGCGATCGCCCCGACGATCGTCAACGGCAACGCCCTCGTGGCCGCCCTCATGCCCCCCGGGCGGCTCACCGAGGGGCTGACGTGGGTCGGCACCGGGCTGAGCATCGGGGTCTCGGTCGGCTCGTCGGTCGCCGGCAGCGCGATCGACGCCGACGGGTCGCACGCCGGGTTCCTCGTCGTCGTCGCCTCCGGCGCGGCCGCGCTCGTCGCTGCGCTCGTCGCCCTGCCGTCGCTGGGCCGTCACGCGAGCACCAGCCGCGACGCCACCGCCGCGGACGCCGC
>JAEWEJ010000088.1 GCA_023389455.1 Actinomycetes bacterium
CTCCTCGTCGCCGAGCGGGCCGGCGAGACGCTCGGTGTCGTGAGCCTGCGGTGGGTGTGCGACTGCGACCCGCCGCACCCGTGGCTCTACGGGCTGCACGTCCGGCCCGACGCCCGGCGGGCCGGGATCGGGACGCTCCTCGTGCGGGCGGCGCACGCGGCGGCGACCGACCGCGGGGCTCGGGCGGTGTCGCTCGACGTCGACCGTGCCGAGCCCGGGCTCGTCCGCTGGTACGAGGCCCTGGGCTACCGGCGCGTCGGCCCGCACGACCACCGCTGGACCGCCGTCGACCCCGTCACGGGCCGCGTCACCGCGTCCGGCACCTCCCCCACCTGGCTCCTGCGTCACCCGCTCCCACCGACCGCGTCCACCTGACGGGCAGGTGCTCCCGCGAGACCGGGTTCTGCTGGCGCATACCGCGCCATCAGCCAGCCCAGCCCGGTCTCGCGGACCCGCGAGTCCAGCAGGTGGTCAGTAGCGGTAGACCGTCTCCGCGCGGTGGACGCCGCGGGGGCCGTAGGGAGCCTTCTCCAACCACACCGACGCCTCGGCGTCCTCCGGCGCGCGCTCGGCGGCCGCCAGCACGCGGGACGCCGTCTCCTCGTCCGGCCGCAGGTGTGCCAGCGCCTCCCCGGCCGCGTCGCGGTTGAATAGCGCCGCGGACCGGCGGGCGAGCGCGAACGCCTCGACGGGCGTGCGGGCAGCGGCAGCGGTCGCACGCGAGGCCGCGGCGATCGCGATGGCCGCGGCCTCGGCGTCCGGCACCCCGGAGTTGAGCCCGCGCGCTCCGAACGGCGCGAACAGGTGCGCCGCCTCCCCCACCAGCAGCACCCGCCGGTGCGGGTCCGCGAAGTCGTGCGCCACGAGCTGCAGGAACTGGTAGGTCGACACCCACGTGGTGCGCTCGGCGTACCCGGGCGGCAGGACCGCGTCGAGCCAGCCGCGCACCCCCTCCTGCGACGCGAGCTCCTCGGGGTCGTCCTTCTCGGTGAGCTGCAGGTCGACCCGATACCCGCCGGCGAACGGCACGATCAGCACGTTGCGGCCGTCGACCGCCGGGTGGGCGTAGTGGAAGTGCCGCTCGTTCGGCAGGCTCGGCTCGTCCTTCTCGGCGACGTCGACGACGACGTACCAGCCCTCGTCCCGCGTGCCCTCCATGCGGGCGCCGACCTGCTTGCGCACCACCGACCGCGACCCGTCGGCGCCGACCACGTAGGACGCGTCCCAGCGGCGCCCGGCCGCCGTCGTCAGCACGACGCCGTCGTCGGAGGTCGTGACGTCCGCGATCTCCTGCTCCCACGCGAACGTGACCCCCGCGGCCACCGCCCGGGCCTGCAGGTACGCCTCGATCTGCACCTGCGGCAGGCTCGTGAAGTGCGGGTACACGCCCGCGGGCGGGTCGGGGTACGTCTTGGCGTACACCTCCTTGCCGGCGTGGAAGGTGCGCTGGGTGTTCCAGTAGACGCCGTGGCGGTAGAGCTCGGCGCCGAGCCCGGGACTGATCCGGTCGAGGATCTGCAGGGTCTGGCTGTGCGTGAAGATCGCCCGGCTGCCGGGCCGCTGCCGCCCCTCGGGGCCCGCCTCGAGCACGGTGACGGGCAGCCCGTAGGCACGCAGCGCGAGCGCCGCGGTCAGCCCGACCGGGCCTGCGCCGACGACGAGGACGTCACGGGAGGCGTCGACGGCCTCCGCGGGGTCGACGGGGGGTGCGCTCACGCCGGACATGTGTCTCCTCTCGGGGATGCGACGGCTGGGTCGGGGCGGACCGGGTCGGCGTGGTCCGCGCCGACGTGGTCCGGGTCAGCGACGACGACGGCGTCGAGGACCACGGGGCCGTCGGCGGTCATGCGGACGGGGTTGAGGTCGAGCTCGGTGACGTCGGCGTGGTCGCAGACGACCTGCCCGACGGCCCGCAGGACGGCGGCGAGGGCGGCGACGTCGACGGGCGGGGCGCCGCGGAAGCCGTCGAGCACCGCGGCGGGCAGCGCGCGGACCATCTCCTCGGAGCGGGCCACGGACAGCGGGGCGAGGCGCAGCACGGGCTCCCCGCCGAGCTCCGCGGCGACGCCGCCGAGGCCCACCAGGACGACGGGCCCGAAGGCGGGGTCCCGGACCGCGCCGACGATCAGCTCGGTGCCGGGCTCGGCGAGCTCCTCGAGGAGGTAGCGGCGGGCGACGGGCCTGGGCGCGCCCGCGCCCGCGTCCACGTCGGGGATCGGCGGGACCGACCCGGCAGCGGCCCGGCCCGCGTCGGCACCCGACGAGCCCGCGCGGGCCGACGGCGCCGGGATCGCGTCGATCGCGTCGAGAGCCTGCTCGAGCCCGGCGGCGTCGTGCACCCCCACGTGGACCCCGCCGACGTCGGACTTGTGCAGCACGGCCGCGTCGAGCACCTTCACCACGGCCCGGCCGCCGTCGCGCACCAGGTCGGCGAGCGCCGCGCCGGCCTGCGCCCGGTCGCCGGCGACGCGTCGCGCGGGGGTCCGGACGCCGTAGTGCTCCAGCAGCGTCTTGGCCTCGTGCTCGTCGAGCGTGCGGCCGACGGTGCGGGTGGCCGGCGCGGGCGGGGCGTCGGCGACGGCGCGGACCCGGGCGTCGGTGACCACGGCGGCGAGCGCGGTCGCCAGGTCGCCGGGGCTCGCG
>JAEWEJ010000110.1 GCA_023389455.1 Actinomycetes bacterium
GGGCCCGACGGTCCGCGCCGTGGCGGCGGGGGGCGCGGCCCCGGTGCTCACGCTCGTCCGCCCGCAGGACGCGCCGCCCGCGCCGCGCGGGGTGGTCGTGCACCTGCACGGCTACAACGACTACTTCTTCGCGACGCACCTGGCGGACGCGTTCGCCGACGCCGGCTGGGCGTTCGTCGCGCTCGACGCGCGCCGCGCGGGCCGCTCCCTGCGGGACGGGGAGGTGCCGCACTACCAGGGCGACCTGCGTGAGCAGGCGTCGGACCTCACGCAGGCCGTCGCCGCCGCGCGAGGCCGGTGGCCGGGTGTCCCGGTGGTGGTGCACGCGCACTCCACCGGGGGCCTGGTGGCGGCGCTGTGGGCGCACGCGTACCGCGCCCGCGGGGGCGCGGACGCGATGGTCCTGAACAGCCCGTTCCTGTCGTTCGAGCGCTCCTGGTTGCGTCCGCTGCAGGACGGGGCGCTGCGTCCCCTGGCGCGCACCGCGCCGCTGCGCGTCGTGGCACGGGCGCCGTCCCGGTACGCGGCGCGGCTGGCCCGGCGGTGGGAGTTCGACACCACCCTGAAGCGCCCGCAGGGCGTGGACGTGCGTGCCGGGTGGTTGGCCGCCGTGCGCGCCGGGCAGGCGCGGGTGGCGCGGGGTCTCGCGATCGGGGTCCCGGTGCTGGTGGCCCGGTCGGACCGGTCCGTGCTCGAGCACGGCGGCAGCGCGGAGGACGCCGCGCTGGACCACGCGGACTCCGTGCTCGACGTCACGACCATCGCCGCGCTCGCGCCGCGGCTCGGGAGCGACGTGCGCGAGGTCGTCGTCGACGGCGGCGTCCACGACCTGGCGCTGTCGCTCGACGCGCCGCGCCAGGCGTACCTGGGCGCGGTGACCGCCTTCCTCGGGTCGCTCACGCGCTGACCCTGCGGACGCCCGACCCGCGCCGAGCGCCACGGACCGGACGGCCCGGCACGCCCGCCGTGGACGACGAGGGCCGGGCCGCCCCCGAGGGGGCGGCCCGGCCCGGTCGTGCGCCGAGGCGTCAGAACGCGGCGATGACCTCGCCGTCCGGCCACCGCTCCTCGATGAAGGCGCGCACCTTCGCCGAGTGCAGGAGCTCGTCCAGCGTGACGAGCGCCGGGTCGTCGATGTCCTCGGAGCGGACCACGACCACGTTGGCGTACGGGTTGTCCTCGCCGGACTCCAGCAGGATCGCGTCCGAGGCGGGGTTCAGGCCGGCCTCCAGCGCGTAGTTGCCGTTGATGATCGCGATGTCGACGTCGGGCAGCGAGACCACGAGCTGCTCGGGCGCCGTCTCGACGAACTCCAGGTTCTTCGGGTTCTCGTCGATGTCGAGCAGCGTGGGGTCGCCGTCGGTCTCGTCGAGCGTGATGAGGCCGGCGTCGACCAGCAGGTCGAGCGCCCGTCCCTGGTTGCCCGGGTCGTTGGTGATGCCGACGACGCCGCCGTCGGCCAGGTCGTCGAGGTCCTCGATCTTCTCGGAGTAGATGCCGTACGGCTCGATGTGCACGCCGTCGTAGTGGTCGAAGTCGAAGCCGTTCTCCTCGATCTGCGCGTCGAGGTACGGCAGGTGCTGGAAGAAGTTGGCGTCGATCTCGCCCTCGGCGAGTGCCGTGTTGGGCAGCACGTAGTCGGTGAACTCCTGGATCTCCAGGTCGATCCCGGCGTCCTTCGCGAGCTCGTCCTGCACGAACTGCAGGATCTCCGCGTGCGGAACAGGGCTGGCACCGATGGTGATCGTGGTCAGCCCGCCCTCCGACGGCTCGGCGGACTCGGTGCCACCGGCGGAGCACCCCGTCATCACCAGGGCCGCAGCGGACAGGACGGCGGCGGCGCGGACGGTTCTCTTCATCTCAGGTGTTCCTCTCGGTGTGCCCCCGGGTGCGGGGCGGGTCTGGGGCGGCAGGGCGCGGACGGGCGCGCTCACCGGTGGTCGAGGCGGCGTGCGACGGCGTCGCCGACCAGCTGGACGATCGTGACCAGGACGATGATCACGACGACGGACGTGTACAGGACGACGGGGTCGAAGCGCTGGAAGCCGTAGGTGATCGCGAGGAACCCCAGGCCGCCGCCGCCGATCGCGCCGACCATCGCGGAGAACCCGATGAGCGCGATGACGGTCACCGTGAACCCGGACACGATGCTCGGCAGCGCCTCGCGCACCAGCACCGAGCGCAGGATCTTCGGCGTCGTGGAGCCCATGACGCGCGCGGCCTCGACCTTGCCCGGGGCGACGTCCCGCACGGCGGTCTCGACGAGACGGGCGAAGAACGGGATGGTGCCGATGCTCAGCGGCACGACCGCGGCCTCCCAGCCCAGCGACGTCCCGACGATCGCGCGGGTCAGCGGGATCGCGGCCACGGCCAGGATGATGAACGGCAGCGAGCGCAGCACGTTGACGACGAACCCGAGCACCGCCGACAGCGGGCGGTTCGGCAGCAGGCCGTCCGCGGCCAGGGACCGCAGCAGGAGCCCGAGCGGCAGGCCGACGAGCGCGGTGATGAGCGCCGAGAGGCCGACCATCTGCAGCGTCTCGAGCGTCGCCTCGGGCAGCTTCTCGGCGATCACGCGGTTGGTCGTGATCTCGATCCACAGGTCGCCCATCACGCCACCTCCTGCCCGGCGTCGGTCGCGAGCGGTGCCGCAAGCGGGTCGAGGCCCGCCGCGCGCAGGTGCGCCACGACCTCCTCGGTGCGCTCCTGCGGGGTGTCGACGATGAGGCGTCCGACGCGTACGCCGGCCAGCGGCTCGACGGTCGCGGACACCACCTCGACGTCGTCCCCGAGGGCCGCGACGGCGGCGAACGCCGCACTGGTGGCGACGGTGCCGGTCGCGTAGACGGCCTCGACGAGCCGACGACGCCCGCCGGGTGGGACGTCGGGCACCGGGACCAGGGCGCGGGACAGGGGCGACCCGACCTCCGTGACCACCTGCGCGAGCGCGCCCGACTGGACGACCCGGCCGTGCTCGAGCAGCGTCACGGCGTCGCACACCTCGCGCACGACCGCGGGCTCGTGCGTGATGACGACGACCGTGATGCCCAGCCGGTCGCGCAGGTCGCGCACCAGGCCGAGGATCTGGCGGGTCGTCTCACCGTCCAGGGCCGACGTCGGCTCGTCGCACAGCAGCACGGCGGGCTCGGTGGCCAGGGCGCGCGCGATGCCCACGCGCTGCTTCTGCCCGCCGGAGAGCTGCGCCGGGTAGGCGCCCGCGCGGTCGCCCAGCCCGACGAGGTCGAGCAGCTCGGCCACGCGGGTGACGCGCTGCGCGCGCTTCACCCCCGCCACCTCGAGCGGGTACGCGACGTTGTCGGCGATGGTCCGCGAGTCGAGCAGGTTGACGTGCTGGAACACCATGCCGGTCTTGCGGCGCGCCGTGCGCAGCCGGTTCTCGGGCAGGTCCGAGATGGTCACGCCGTCGACGGTGACCGACCCGGACGTCGGCCGCTCGAGGCCGGTGAGGCAGCGGATCAGCGTGGACTTGCCGGCGCCGGAGCGCCCGACGACGCCGTGCACGGTGCCGCGCTCGATCGTGAGGTCGATGCCGTCGAGCGCGACGACGTCGCCGTCGGGGGACGGGTACACCTTGCGAAGGCCGGACAGCTCGATCACGGTGGGTCCTCGGGGGTCGCGCCGCGTGCGTGGCCTGTCGGCCGGGCGGCGGCGGGTGGGGGAGACCCGGAGCGCGCGCGAGCAGCGGCGGCGGTGCGGGTCAGGGGTGCGCGCGGTGCGCGCAGGGGGCCGCGGTCAGCGACACATTCGGGCACGACGCATGCCGGCGGCGACGGCGGGAACCGTGCGCGGCGCGGGCGAGTCGTGGTGAGCCATGGTCGTCATGCAAGCACGGCCCGGGCGCGCGGCCAAGTCGTCTCGTCCAGTGAGACCGCGCATGGCGTCACCGCAGGCGCTCGGTGCGAGCGAAAGTCCAGGTCAGGCGGGTGTCGACCGAGGTGATCCACCCCCGCTGCCGTGCCATCTCAAAGTGCGAGACAGGTGTCAGGCGGTGAGGCGTCTCCGCAGGGCAGCGACCTCGTCGGCCGTCAGCCCCAGGCCGTCCGCCAGGTAGCGCGGGAACGACCCGAACTCCGCCGCGACCGCGTCGAAGGCCGCGTCGAGGTACTCCTCGCGCACCTCCAGCAGCGGCACGAGCACCTCGGGGTCGCCGCCCACGTCCGCGAAGCCCTGCAGCAGCGGGCCGTACATCGCCCGCACGGCCGGGTTCACGGCCAGGTACTCCTCGCGCACGTCCTGCTCGTCGACCCCCGCCGCGAGCAGCAGCACCGTCGTCGCCCACCCGGTGCGGTCCTTGCCCGCCGTGCAGTGGTACAGCACGGGGCCCGCGTCGGGATCGAGGAACCGGCGCAGCAGCGTCGCGTAGCCCGTGCGCCCGGCCTCGCCGACCACCAGGTCGACGTACGTCCGGCGCATCTGCGCGGCCGGGTCGAGCGCGACCAGGAACTCCTGGGCCTCCTGCGGGCGGCGCAGCAGCTCCGAGAGGTCCGCAGCGGGTGCCTGCGGCGTGAGCGCGAGGACGTCGGCGTGCACACCGTGCGCACCCGCGGGCAGCACGTCGGGGACGGCGGCGCGCTCCGCCGCCGTGCGCAGGTCGACGACCGTGCGCACGACCAGCGCAGCGAGGACGGGGTCGTCCGCCACCGCGGCGGACCGCAGCTCGGCCGACCGCAGGGCGACGCCCCGGCGCACCTCGCCGCCGTCCGCGGTGCGTCGCCCGCCGACGTCACGCAGGTTCGCGACGCTCGGCGCTGCCAGCACGTGGGGGTCGGCGGGCGCGGTGGCGGGCGGTCCCGGGCGCGGGACGGGCTCGCCCGTGGTCGTCGTCGGCGGGTGCGGGGGGAGCGTCACGTCGTCGTCCACCCCGTGAC
>JAEWEJ010000134.1 GCA_023389455.1 Actinomycetes bacterium
GCCCGTGAGCGCGTGCACTACGGCTCCGAAGAGGGCCTCGACTTCACGAACATCTACTTCTACACCGTGGCGTACCACGCCATCCGGGCCTCCAACCGGCTCGCGATCGAGCGCGGCAAGGCGTTCGACGGCTTCGAGGACTCGACGTACGCGTCGGGCGCCTACTTCGAGAAGTACGTGAACGGCACCTGGGAGCCCAAGACGGCGCGCGTGCGCGAGCTCTTCGAGACCGCCGGCGTGCGGATCCCCACGCAGGATGACTGGCGCGAGCTGGCCGCCTCGGTGCGCGAGCACGGGCTGTACAACCAGAACCTGCAGGCCGTCCCGCCCACCGGGTCGATCTCGTACATCAACCACTCAACGTCCTCGATCCACCCCGTGGCGTCGAAGATCGAGATCCGCAAGGAAGGCAAGATCGGGCGCGTCTACTACCCGGCGCCGTTCCTCACGAACGACAACCTGGAGTACTACCAGGACGCGTACGAGATCGGCTACGAGAAGATCATCGACACCTATGCCGAGGCCACGCAGCACGTGGACCAGGGCCTGTCGCTGACGCTGTTCTTCAAGGACACCGCCACCACGCGTGACATCAACAAGGCGCAGATCTACGCCTGGCGAAAGGGCATCAAGACGCTGTACTACATCCGCCTGCGCCAGCTCGCCCTGGAGGGCACGGAAGTGGAGAACTGTGTCTCCTGCATGCTCTGACGTGCGAGGACGCCCGTGACTGACGATCAGGGGGTGGGCGCCGTGGGCTCTGTCTACGGCGTCCGCCTGCCCCTGTCGGCCGAGTACCGCTACATCGGCATGACGGAGAAGACCGTGGCTCGCCGGTTCGCGCGCCATCGTGCCGAGGCACGAGCTGGGCGTCGGACTCCGTTTTACGACTGGCTGCGAAAGCACGGCGACGACGCAGTCGTGGACGTGCTCGAGCGCGTCGTGACCTCGCGTGCCGACCTGGGTGCTGCGGAGATCCGATGGATCGCCGCTCGCCGCGCGGCGGGGGACCGACTCCTCAACCTGACAGATGGTGGCCTCGGACCCACCGGGGTCGTGTGGACCGATGAGCAACGCGAGGCTGCTCGGCTCCGCGCCACGGGGCGGCAGGGGGTCAGGCGTCCCGGCGCGCTGAACCCGTTCTACGGGAGGAAGCACAGTGCCGAGCAACGCGAGGCGTGGTCCCGGGATCGCGCCGGGACAGGCACGGGTGAGTCGAACCCCAACTACGGCAAGTTCGGGCCTGACCACCCCAGCTTTGGCCGCACCCTGAGTGACGAGGCGCGGCTCGCCCTCTCCGAGGCGCGTCAAGGTCCCAGGAACCCCAACTTCGGCAAGACTGCGAGCGCCGAGACGAGGGCCAAGATGTCCGCTGTCCGTCGTGGTCGGCCAATGCCGTCCAGCCGGCGCAACGCCCACACTAGGCATCACACGAACAAGGGTGCGTGGAGCCCGCGATGCGGGTTCTGCGACACGATCGTCGAGCGGCAGTTCGCCCTGCTCGTACCCCAGGGAGATGAAAAAGCATGACCCCCACCGGCAAGCTCAAGCTCGTCAGCCGTGTCTCGGCGATCAACTGGAACCGGGTTGAGGACGAGAAGGACGCCGAGGTGTGGGACCGCCTCGTCGGGAACTTCTGGCTGCCCGAGAAGGTGCCGGTGTCCAACGACATCCAGTCGTGGGCGACGCTCAACGAGCAGGAGAAGACGCTCACCACGCGCGTCTTCACCGGCCTGACGCTGCTGGACACCATCCAGGGCACCGTAGGCGCGGTCTCGCTCATCCCGGACGCGCTCACCCCGCACGAGGAAGCCGTCTACACGAACATCGCGTTCATGGAGTCGGTCCACGCCAAGTCGTACTCGTCGATCTTCTCGACGCTGATCTCCACCGCGGAGATCGACGACGCGTTCCGCTGGTCGGAGGAGAACCCCAACCTCCAGCGCAAGGCCGAGATCATCATGGGCTACTACCGCGGTGACGACCCGCTCAAGCGCAAGGTCGCCTCGACGCTGCTCGAGTCGTTCCTGTTCTACTCGGGCTTCTACCTGCCCATGTACTGGTCGAGCCGGGCCAAGCTCACCAACACGGCCGACCTGATCCGCCTGATCATCCGTGACGAGGCCGTGCACGGGTACTACATCGGCTACAAGTACCAGAAGGGCCTCGAGCTGGTCAGTGAGGCCGAGCGTGCCGAGCTCAAGGACTACACGTTCAACCTGCTCTTCGAGCTGTACGACAACGAGGTGGAGTACACCCAGGACCTCTACGACGAGCTCGGCCTGACCGAGGACGTCAAGAAGTTCCTGCGCTACAACGCCAACAAGGCCCTGATGAACCTCGGCTACGAGGCGCTGTTCCCGCGCGACGAGACGGACGTCAACCCGGCGATCCTCTCCGCGCTGTCCCCGAACGCCGACGAGAACCACGACTTCTTCTCCGGGTCGGGCTCGTCGTACGTCATCGGCAAGGCCGTCAACACCGAGGACGACGACTGGGACTTCTGACCTCCCGCCCTTGACGCAGCGACGCCGCCGACCTCCACGAGGTCGGCGGCGTCGCTGCGTTCCGTCGGTTCCCGTGCGACCCGTGCGCGCCGGCATGGGAATGTCGCCACAGCCCTACCGGCCGAGCTCCGGCCCTGCAGCGTGGACCGCGGCATCGCGGGTCGCCGCGATCGTCCCGAGGAGCCTCAGGGCGTGATCGCTCGCGGACGCGGGTTCCGCGCGGTAGACGATGAGCTGCTGGCCGGCGGCACCCCGCACGTCGAACGAGTTGAACTCGAGGGTGAGGCGCCCGACGTCCGGGTGGACGAACGCCTTGGCCTCATGGGTCTTCCCACGCGCGTCGTTCTTCGCCCAGAGCGCGCGGAAGCGCGGGCTCACGGCCAGCTCCTCCACCAGCGCCAGCGCGGCGCCGTCGTGCGGGTCGTAGCCCAGCGCCAGCCGGATGTTCGCGACGCAGGCCTGCGCGGACCGGTCCCAGTCGTCGAAGAAGGCCGCCCCCGTGGGATCCACGAAGACCATCCGGGCGAGGTTCTCGGTCACCTCGAACGGCGAGTAGAGCGCTCGGGCCAGGGGGTTCAGGGCGAGGATGTCCAGGCGGCGGTTCAGGATGAGGGCCGGGGTGTCGGGCCACGCGTCCATCAGGCGATGCAGCGACGGGTCGACCTGCTCGCTGACAGGTGACAGGGATGCGGAGGGCGTCGCGCCCGCCAGGCGGAACAGGTGCTCGCGGGCATCGGGTGCGAGGTCGAGTGCTCGGCTCAGCGCATGGAGCACGGATGCTGACGGGTTCTGCTCGCGCCCCTGCTCGAGCCTGGAGTAGTAGTCGACGCTGACCCCGGCCAGCATCGCCACCTCCTCGCGGCGGAGGCCGGGCACGCGACGCACCCCGCTCCAGCGGATGTCGGCGGCGTCGGGGCTGAGGGCCGCGCGGCGCGCGGTGAGGAAGAGCCCGAGGTCATTGGTCGCCATGCAGACAGCCTGCCCGTTCTGGTGCGTCGGTGACAGGACGTGGCGCACCCAGGCTGTCGCTGTGTGATCCACACCGGGCAGTCGGGGTGCGCCCCACCCTGGGTGTGTCACGGCCTGTCTGCTCCGAACGCGGACCCGCAGGCTCGTGGTCAGGATCTCCACCGGGGGATCGAGGAGGAAGCATGAACAACGCATTCACACCCGAGCTGCTGGCACGCATCATCGACAACCAGGCCGCCTCCACGCAGCCGCTGCTGTTCGTCGGTGCGCGGGTCCACCTGTTCGACTCGCTGGTCGGCGAGATGGAGGGTGCTGACATCCTCCTCGGCGAGGGGTTCATCGTCGGCACCGGCCCTGGCATCGTGACAGCCGCGGGCGACGACAACGCCCTCGTGATCGACTGCGCGGGCATGGTCATCGTGCCCGTGGTGATCGATGCCCGTGCCGCGCTCGGCCTCAATGCCGGCCGGGCCTCGGATGTCGGGACTCTCTGGCCGGGGAACACGGGGAACTTCGCGATCGTGGACGCCGCGCTGGCGACCGACGCGGCGACCGCCATCGTGGCGGTGCTGACGCGCCCTGAGTCCGTGGCGGCGATCGTCGTCGACGGCAAGGTCGTGCTCTGGAACGGGGAGCGGACCGTGAACGCCCCCGAACGGCCGGACACCACGCATGCGGGTGAGGTCGCCGCTTCCACCAGCCCCTACCTGGGGATGTGGATCGACACGTCCGGCTTCCTCCACCAGGAGCTCACGGCGGACGGACGCTACGACGAGACCCGCGGCGGCCGGCCGCACGCGTTCCAGGGTGCCTTCTGGATCGACGGCGACCGCATCGACTACCTCGACGACCTGGGCTTCTGGGCGTTCGGCGAGTTCGTCGACGGTGTCCTCCACCACGGCCCCTACACGCTCACGCGCCGCTGACCCACCGACCGCGAAGGAGAACCGACATGCCCGAGACCACCTCTCACCCCTACGTCGGCATGTGGCACACCGCTGACGCGCACGTCCGCCACGAGCTGCTCCCCGGCGGGCGGTACGTCGAGGCTCGCGGGACGCGGGAGGCCGCGTACACCGGCAGCTACACCGTCACCGGCGATCACATCGACTACGTGGACGACACGGGGTTCACCGCGGACGGCGACTTCATCCAGGGTGTTCTGCATCACGGCGGCATGGTCCTGCGCCGGGTCGAGTAGCCGCGCCGTCGGCGAGGTGACCCCCACGCCGACGACTGGGACTTCTGATCCCGGCGTGACCACAGCCGCTGCCCCCGTGACCGTCCGGTCACGGGGGCAGCGGCATGCCGGGCTCACCCCGCGCGCACGAGGACGCCGGTGTGCTGCGGCGGGCCCGCGGTGTGCGCAGTCCGGTGCCTGAGAGACGGCTGTCGCCGTGCGGGCTGCCCGCGTAGCGTCGACGGCCACGCCCCGGAACCTCAGCGAGGAGAGCCCGATGACCTCTGCCCTTGCCGCGCTCGTCAGCCCCGACGAGCTGCACGCCGCCGCCGCGGCGGGCGCCGTACCCCTCGTGGTGCTCGACGCCTCGACGGCCCTCGCCACGCACGGTGAGGGCGAGCCGTACACGGCCCAGGCGCTGCGTGACGAGTACCTCGACGCGCACGTGCCCGGCGCCGCGTTCGTCGACGTGCCGAGCGAGCTGTCGGACACCTCCGCCCCGCAGCTGTTCACCGTCCCCGCCCCCGAGGCCCTGGCCGCCGCCCTCGGTGCGCTCGGCATCGGCGACGACACCCATGTCGTCGTCTACGACACCGTCGGTTCCGCGTGGGCGACGCGCGTCTGGTGGCTGCTGCGCTGGCTGGGCCACGACCACGTGTCGGTGCTCGACGGTGGCCTCGGCGCCTGGCGTGCGGCCGGGCTGCCCGTCGCGAGCGGGACCGAGGACGACGCGGCCGCCCGTGCCACCCCGGGCAGCCTGACCCCCCGCGTGCGGCCCGAGCTGCTGGCGACGCTGCCGCAGGTCGAGCAGATCTCTGCCGGGTCGGCAGCCGGGTTGCTGGTCAACGCGCTCGACCCCGCGACCTTCCGGGGCGAGCAGGAGGTCAGTCCGTACCCGCGCCGCGGACGGATCCCCGGCAGCGTCAACCTGCCGTTGTTCACGTTCCTCGACCCGACGACCGGCCGCTTCCTGCCGCCGGCCGACCTGCGCGGCCTCCTGCAGGACGGCGGCCTGCTCGACGCCGAGGGCGCCGTCACCTACTGCGGCGGCGGGATCGCCGCGACGGTCCCGGCGTTCGCGGCGTACGTCGCGGCCGGCGTCGACGTCGCGGTCTACGACGGCTCCCTCTCGGAGTGGACGGCGGACGAGGGGCGCCCGGTCGAGGTCGGCTGAGCCTGTCGCCGGGGTCCCGGTCGCCTTGCGCTGCGCCAGGGCGACGGGGCCGCCGCCGTCGGCGCCGCGACGCCCACCTCGGGGCCGGTGACGAGGTCGGCGCGCCGGTGCCTCGTCACCGGACGCCCGCGTCAGAACGTGCTGCGCCAGTCGCGGATCGACGCGGCCACCTCGTCGAGGTGCGTCTCGAGGAGGAAGTGGCCGCCGTCGAGGAGCTCGACGCGGGCACCCGGTACGTCGCGGCGGAAGGCCTCGGCGCCCGCCGGCCCGAAGATCTCGTCGTTGCGGCCCCAGATCGCGAGGACCGGCACCTCCGACGTGCGGAGCCAGTCGTGCAGCGCGGGGTAGAGGTCGCGGTTGCTCGCGTAGTCGCGGAAGAGGTCGAGCTGGATCGCGTCCTGGCCGGGGCGCTGGAGCAGCGCGAGGTCGTGCTCCCAGGCATCGGGGTCGACGAGTGAGGCGTCCGGCACGCCGTGCGTGTACTGCCACTCGACGGCGTCCCGGCCCAGGGCCGGACGCAGCGCGTCCCGTGTCGCGGCCGTGCGGTGGGCCGCGTCCGCCCAGATCGGCTCCCAGAAGTCCGGGACGAAGCCGTCCTCGTAGGCGTTGCCGTTCTGCGAGATGACGCCCTCGACCGCGGTGGGGTCGGCCAGCGCGAGACGCCACGCGATCGGCGCGCCGTAGTCCTGGACGTACACGGTGTACCGGTCGACCCCGAGCGTCTTGAGGAACGCAGCGGTCACGCCGGCGAGGGCGTCGAAGGTGTAGTCGAGCTCCTCGGTCGAGGGTGCCGACGAGCGACCGAACCCGATGTGGTCCGGGGCGATGACGCGGTACGTGTCCGACAGCGCCGGGATGAGGTGGCGGAACATGTGCGAGCTCGTCGGGTACCCGTGCAGGAGCAGGATCACCGGGGCGTCCTGCGGCCCGGCCTCGCGGTAGAACACGTCGAGCCCGTTGACGGTGACGGTCCGGTGGTGCGTTCCGGCGCTCATGACTAACCCCTAACAGTGGCTTTAATGGTTAGAGGACCGTAGCATCGGGTCGTACGCTCGGCAACGGCCGACCGGCCGGCGACTCAGGGAGGTGGCGGAGGATGCTCGAGGACGAGGGCCTGCTCCTGGCGGTGCTCAACAGCAGCCCGGTGGTCGACGGCGTCGTCACCGAGCAGCTCGCCGGGGCGCAGGGCGAGGAGCTCGCCGCCCGGTTCGGGGGCACGGGAACGAGCGCCGAGCTCCGTGCGCTGCGGCGCGCCCGCGCGGCGGTGCACGCGGCCGTCCGCGAGCAGGACGACGCGCCGCAGCAGCTGTCCGCCGCGCTCGGCGACGCGGTCCTCGTGCCCCGGGTGACCGCGACGGGGATCAACTGGGACCTGCGTGCCCCGGCCGACCAACGGCTCGCGGCGCGCACCGTCCTCGCGTGGGCGCGGGTCCAGCGGGAGCTCCCCGGCCGCCTGCGCCCCTGCGCCAACGACGAGTGCAACCTCTTCCTCGTCGACCACAGCCGCCCCGGCACGGCGAAGTGGTGCTCCATGGCGACGTGCGGGAACCGCATGAAGGCCCGCGCGCACGCGCAGCGCGAACGGCTCGGCGGTCGCGGGTAGACGAACGTCCTCACCGCGACCCGCCCGCGCGCGCCTGCCGGACCCCTGGTGTGCTCGGTGTGCGCAGCTTCGGGCGGGTTCTCTCAGGTGTCTCGTGGTCGTGACGGCGCCGGTCACGGCCGCGTGCGCCCAGGCCGGCGATGGTGACACCGACAGCGCGGGGACCACCGTCTGCAGGACGCCGACGACTTCGACCCCTACGTCGTGACCTTGCGGGACGGGACGGCTCTCGTGGCGACGTCCTCCGGCGGGGACGAGTTCACCGCCGACGGGGTGGTCGACGACTCCGAACCCGTCGTCGATCCCACCGAGCCGCAGAGCGTGGTGGGTTCGGTCCTCGACTTCTGCGGGCTCGACGCCGCCCCGATCCTCTTCCCGGACGCGGACACCTTCACGACCCCCCGGTGACGCGCAGACCGGTCGACCTGGCCCGCCCCGTCGGCACCGGCCACAGATCGTGCAGGGTTCTTGCCGGAATCCGGCAGCAACCCTTCACGGCGTCGCGCCGGCCCCACCCGCCTCGTCGGCGTTCTCCTGGATCATCACGGGCGACGCGTGGATGCAGATCATCCGCAGGTCACCGTCGCCGGTGTTGGTGAAGCGGTGCCACGTGTCGGGCGGCACGACGGCGGTGTCGCCGACCCGGGCGACGACGTCGTGCTCGCCGATGCGGATCGTCGCCTGACCCTCGAGCACCGACCACGTCTCGGTGTACGGGTGGCGGTGCAGCACCGGCCCCTGACCGGGACTGTTGGTGACCAGGAAGAAGCTGACGCCGGAGCCGTGGTGCACGCCCTCGAACCGCAGCGTGCGGCTGCCGGGGATGCGCAGCCGGTCGGCCGGGATCGCACCGGGGATCGTGGGTTCGTCCTGTCCGACCACGGTGACCGCCTCCCTGCGTCGTGCCGCTCGTGACACGGTACGACCGCCCACCGACATCGCTCCAGCACGACGTCGGCGGCCCCCGGGGCGTCCGGGAACCGCCGACGTCGTCGCGCCTGGCGTCAGGCCGCCCGGCTCCACTGGAACGTGCCCGCCGACGTGCACGTGCGCTGCTCGAGTGCCGCACCGTCGGCCGTCGAGCCGCCGACCACGCCCACGCACTTGCCGCTGTTCCGCGTCACCAGCTGCTCGTAGCCGTCACCGGTGGAGCGGAACGTGAACTGCTGGTTGGTCCCGCCGTGGCAGGTGTACTGGATGAGGCGGGCGCCGTCGGAGCCCGACGCACCGCTGACGTCGAGGCACTTGCCGCTGTTGACGGAGCGCACGGTGACGTAGCCGCCGCCGGCGTCGACCACCTGCCACCGCTGCCAGGGCTGGCCGTTGCTCGTCCACTGCCCGACCACGGCGGAGTCGTCGCGGTTGGGAGCCTGGACGTCCATGACCTTGCCGCTGGCGCGGTTGGTGATCCGGACGTCCCCGGACGGCGGGGGAGGTGTCGGGTCGCCGCCCACCCCGCGCGTGAACTGCCAGCTCGTCACGTTGAACAGGCTGCCGCTGCCGCCGGTGAACCGCAGGACCAGGTCCCGGGTGCCGGTCGCGCCGCTGACGGGGCAGCTGACGGTCGCCCACGTCTGCCACCCGCCGGTGACGGGCACCGTGCACGTGCCGGCCACCGGGCCGGACGCGCTGTCGAGGCGCACCTCGATCCGCCCGCCGCTGCCCGCCGACGCGACCCGCGCGGTGAACGTGGTCGCGCCCGTGCCGAACCCGACGCCCTTCACCCGCAGCCAGTCGCCGTTCTCGATCCACCCGACGTTCATGCCGCCCTCGGTGGCCCGTTCGGTCTCCAGCCCGCTGGCCCAGGCCATCGTCTCGGCCTGCTGCGTGACGTACGGGTCGAGCGGCTCGATCTGCGGTGGCCCCGCGGTCGTCATGCTGAGCTGCGGGATGGACCCGTCGCTGCCGTACGAGAACTGCTCGACGGCGACCGAGCGGGTGAAGCCGCCCCCGCCCGGCAGCGCACCGTTGTGGTAGAAGAAGTACGACCTGCCGCGGTAGTCGATCACCCCGGGGTGGTTGGTGAAGCTGCCGCCCTGGCGGGGCATCACCGTCCCCCGGTAGGTCCACGGCCCCGTCGGCGTGGGGGACGTGGAGTAGCCGATGAACTCGCTGCAGCACTCGGCGGCGAACACGTTGTAGTACGTGCCGTTGCGCTGGTAGACCCAGGGTCCCTCCTCGTAGAGGGTGGGCCGGTTCGCGACGTTGCCCGGGCGGCTGCCGAACCCCGCGGTGGTGAGCGGGATCCGGGTGGGGCTGGCGGCCAGCGAGGTCATGTCCCGGTTGAGCTTCACGACCCAGAGGTTCGGGTTGCCGTAGTAGAGGTACGCCTGGCCGTCGTCGTCGATCATCACGCTCGGGTCGATCTCGGCGTTGTCGACCAGCGGCCGGCCGATCGCGTCGCGGAACGGCCCGGTGGGGCTGTCGGACACCCCGACGCCGATGGCGTTGCCGCCGCCGCGCTTGACGACCGGCACGTAGAAGTAGAACCGCCCGTCCCGCTCGACGACCTGGCCGGCCCACGCGTCGGACTGCGCCCACGAGAACGTCGCCAGGCTCATGGGGGAGCCGTGGTCGGTCCAGTTCGCCATGTCGGTGGTCGACCAGACGCGCCAGTCCTTCATGGTGAACCAGGTCGAGCCGTCCTCGTCGTGGGTCGTGTAGACGTAGAGCCGCCCGTCGTGCACGAGCGGCGCCGGGTCGGCCGTGTAGATCGTCTGGACGATCGGGTTGTCGGCCTGCGCCGGGACGGCGAGGGCGACGGGTGCGAGCAGGGCCGCCGCCGCCAGCGCGGCGACCCGCCACCGGCGGCTCACCGCCGGCTCCAGGTCTGGTTGGCGGAGCCGGAGCAGTACCAGAGCAGCACCCCGGTGCCGTTGGCGGTGAGGTTGCGGTCGACGTCCAGGCACCAGCCGGTCGCGACGTTCCGGATCGTCCCGTTGGACTCGAGGGTCCACTGCTGGTTGGTGCCGCCGTGGCAGTCGTAGAGCTGCACGGCGGTGCCGGCGGCGGCCCCGGTCGGGGCGTCGAGGCAGCGACCCAGCACGCCCAGCCGGGCTCCGCTGAGCTCCCAGCGCTGGTTGGACCCGCCGTTGCAGTCCCAGATCACCGGCTTGGTGCCGTTGGCCGTCGCGCCGTTCGGTGCGTCGAGGCAGCGGCCGGACGCGGCGCTGACCAGCGCGGAGGTGGAGCTGGTCGGCGGCGGCGGGTCGGTCGGCGGCGGCGTCGTCGTGCCGGGCGTGACGCGGTAGAGCGCGACGCCGTGCGCGGGGACCGTCGCGGTGATCCGGTCGGACGTCTGGCCCGACGCGCCGGTCCACAGCTCGCGGTACGACGTGGTGCCCGACGGCAGGCCGGCCTCGCCGAGGGTCGCGGAGATGGTGCGGGAGCTGTTGCCGCGGTTGAGCAGCGCGACCGCGGCCGACCCGTCGGCCAGGGGCTTGGCCCAGACCTCGGCGTCGCCGTCGTCACGCACCCGGTCGGCCTGGCGCACCAGCGGGTCCTGGTCGATCGCCAGCACGTCGCGGTTGGTGAGGATCGAGCGCACGTCGGCGCTCATGTTCCGGACGTCGTTGCCCATGATCAGCGGTGCCGAGAGCATCGCCCACATGCTCATGTGCGCGCGGTTCTCGGTGGGCGACAGGGTGTTGCGGACGCCGACCATGAGCATGTCGGGGTCGTTGTACTGCCCCGGCCTCGTCCACTCGCGCATCGGCTCGATGATGTCGAGCGCCTCGGTGATGCCGACGAAGCACCACTGGTCGGACTGCGGGCACCCCGTGGACCACGCGTCCTTCAGGTCCTCCGACGTGCGCCACATGTCCGCGAACTCGCCCCACCCCGAGAACCGCGGCGCCGTGTTGTCGTGCGCGCTGTTCGGGTTGATCGAGTAGACGATGGGCCGGCCGGTGGCCTTGAGTGCGTCGCCGAACTTCTTGAACAGCGCCGCCTGCTCCTGCACGTTCCCGCGCGGGTCGCACCAGTCGTGCTTGACGTAGTCGACGCCCCACGACGCGAACAGCTGCGCGTCACGCGTCTCGTTGCCGTTGGAGGACGTGCCGGGGCGGTTGTTGAAGTACTGGTCGCAGGTCTTCTCGCGCGGGGCGTGGTACAGCCCGAACTTCAGGCCCTTGGAGTGGATGTAGTCGCCGAGCGCCCTCATGCCGGACGGGAACCGCGACGTGTTCGGGCGCAGGTTGCCGTCGGGGCCGCGGGTGTCCTGCATCCAGCAGTCGTCGACGACGACGTACTGGTACCCCGCCGCGGCGAGGCCGGAGCTGACCATCGAGTCGGCGGTCTGCCGGATCATCTGCTCGTTGATGTTGCAGTAGAAGGTGTTCCAGCTGTTCCAGCCCAGCGGGGGCAGGGGCGCGGGCTCCTGGACCGTCGGTGTGGGGGCGGCCACGGCGGGGGCGGGCGCGGCGAGCCCCAGGAGAGGTCCGGCGAGCAGGGCCAGGGCGGTCACGATCACGCGGGAGCCCTTCGCGCGCAGCCGGGGTGGGGTTCCGGGCGTGGGGGACCCCGTGGCAGGGCGGGCGTGCGGTCGTGTGCGGGTGCGGGACACGAGGTCTCCTCGGCGGACGTGGCCCGCGAGCGGGCCGGACCGACCCGGCGGACGGCGGTGTCCGACGGGGCGTCACGGCGGCGCCCCGGGCGTCGTCGACCCGGGCGCCGGCGCTGACCCGGCCACGCGCCGTGAACGTTCACAACGTGTCGAGGCTACGCACGCACGCGCGCCGGTCCAGCCGTGAAACGCTTCGAGCGCCGCGGGCTCGGTCCGGCGTCGCCGGCCGCGCGCGCAGGGCTGGTGCCGCGGCCCGGCCCGCCCGCCCCGCGTTGCCGCGTCCCTCGGCCTGGGTTGGACTGGAGGGATGCCCCCCGCCCGACCCGCCGTCCGACCGTTGCTCCGCCACCCCCGCCTCGACCTCGCGGTCAAGGCCGCGGTGGCCGCGACCCTCGCGTGGGTGCTCGCGCGGCAGGTCCCCGGCGCGCAGGAGTACGCGTTCTACGCGCCGTTCGGCGCGGTCGCGACGACGTACTCGGCGATCGTCCGGTCCGTCGCCGAGACCGTGCGGACGGTGGCCGCCATCGCGCTGGGTGCGGTGGTCGGTGTGCTCACCCTCGCGCTGCTGCAGCCCGGCGGCGCGGCGGTCGCCCTCGTCGTCGGGATCGGGATGCTGCTCGCGGGCCTGCCCTGGCTGGGCGACGCCCGGTCGTACGTGCCGATCGCGGGCATGTTCGTCCTGCTCGTCGGCCACGGGGAGCCGCTCGACTACGCCGCGGCGTACGCGGGGCTGTTCCTGCTGGGGGCCGCGTGCACCGTGCTGGTCGGTGCCGTCCGCCCGGTGCTGCCGCTGGACCGCACGGACCGCGCGCTGGACGCGCTGCGTGCCGCGTGCGTCGAGCAGCTGCGCACCCTCGCGGCGGCGCTCGACCCGGCGGCGGACGAGGACGTCGAGCCGCCGTCGCGCGAGGACCTGGGCGGCCTGCTCGCACGTGCGCGGACGGAGGTGGACGAGCTGCGCCAGGC